>NZ_BAAAUT010000009.1:0-157625 GCF_039534085.1 Planomonospora alba | reverse complement strand
GCACCGGCCCGTCCCCGCGCCCCCGGCGACCGGCCACCCGGGCCCGGGACCCGGCGAAGGCACGCCGGAGGCGGGACCAGGAAAAGACGCGGGAAAGGGATCCGGCGAAGAGCGCTGCGGGAGGGGGCAGGCCAGGTCACGGCAGGGGAGCAGCCCGCCCGGCCCGCCGTACGGGGATCCGGCCGGGCGACCGGGTCACTCGCCGGGGAAACGCACGCCGACCTGGGCGCGGACCTCGTCGAGGATGCCCATCACCTCGAGCGTCGAACTCCAGGGCACCAGCGGGCTCTCCAGCAGGCCCTCACGCAGGCAGCGCATGGCCTCGACCGCCTCGTGGTTCATGCCGTTGCCGTCGAAGGGCACCTGGAAGGTCTCCGGCTCGCCGTCGGTCCGGTAGAGGGTGAACGCCTCGGGCCGGAAGAACAGGTGCGGCAGCTCGATCCGGCCGAGCGGCCCGGAGACCGAGGCCGTGACCGGGCTGTGCGCGGTGATCCCGCAGGACAGCATCGCGACCGCGCCGTCGGGGTAGCCGAGCAGCATGCCGGTGTTCTCGTCCACGCCCTCCGGGGTCAGCCGGGCCCAGGACTGCACCTTCTCCGGGGCGCCGAGCACCATGTGGGCGAAGGAGACCGGGTAGACGCCCAGGTCGAGCAGGGCGCCGCCGCCCAGCGCCGGGTCGCGGAGCCGGTGGTCGGGGCCGACGGAGACGGAGATGCCGAAGTCGGCGTGGACGGTGTTGACCGGGCCGAGCACGCCCTCGCGGACCAGCTCGACGAGCTTGCGGATGGCGGGGTTGCAGCGCATCCACATGGCCTCCATGAGGAACAGGCCGCGCTCGCGGGCGAGGTCCACCAGCTCGGCGGCCCGGACCCGGTCGAGGGTGAACGGCTTCTCGCACAGCACGGCCTTGCCCGCGTTCAGGCAGGTCGTCACCGCGTCGTAGTGGGCGCTGTGCGGGGTGGCGACGTAGACGATGTCCACGTCGGGGTCGGCGGCCAGTTCGGCCCAGCTGCCGTGGGCGCGGGGGATGCCGTAGCGGTCGGCGAAGGCGCGGGCGCTCCCGGCCGAGCGGGAGCCGACGGCGACCACCTCTGCGTCCGGCAGCAGTTTCAGGTCCTCGGTGAAGGTCGCGGCGATGCCGCCGGTCGCCAGGATGCCCCACTTAATCGTGCTCATGGGGACATATCCCATCATGCCGAGAGGGCTGGTGGGAACGCTCCCACCAGCCGGGGGCAGGCCGTACCGGAGGACACCCCCGGCGGCGGGCGTCAGCCCCGGGTGTCGGCGAGCAGCGGCTCCAGCACCAGGTCCGGGTGGTCCCGCAGCACGCCCCGCATCCGCCACTCGTCGGTGAACAGCGCCAGCAGCGCCCCGTCGAGGGTGCGGGTGAAGACCTCCACCCCGCGCTGGCGGGCCAGGACCGGCGCCGAGTCGGCGTCGGTGAGCCGGGCGAGGCTGAAGTCGAGCCGGTCCAGCAGGATCTCGGTGTTGAACTCCCCCGCCAGCCGGTGCTTGACCACGTCGAACTGCATCGGGCCGACCGCCGCGAGCACCGGCGACTGGTCGCCGCGGATGTCGGAGCGGAGCACCTGGACGACGCCCTCGGCCTCCATCTGCTCGATGCCCTTGCGGAACTGCTTGGACCGGCTGGAGTCGCGCACCCGGGCGGCCCAGAAGTGCTCCGGCGCGAAGCTGGGGATCTTCGGGAACTCGACCGGCCTGCCGTCGTAGAGGGTGTCGCCCGGCCGCAGCGCGGTGGCGTTGACCAGTCCGATCACGTCTCCGGGGTAGGCCTCGTCGATCGTGGCGCGCTCCTGCCCGAAGACCGACTGGGCGTACTTGGTGGCGAAGGGGCGCCCGGTCGCGGCGTGGGTCAGCACCATGCCGCGCTCGAAGCGGCCGGAGCAGACCCGGACGAAGGCGATCCGGTCGCGGTGCGAGGGGTCCATGTTGGCCTGGACCTTGAAGACCAGGCCGGAGAAGGGCTCCTCGATCGGGCGCGGGTCGCCCTTGGCGTCGGGGCGGGGCGCGGGCGGCGGGGCGAGGTCCACCATGGCGTCCAGCAGGCGGCCGACGCCGAAGTTGGACAGGGCCGCGCCGAACAGCACCGGGGTCGTCTCGTGGGACTCGAACGCCTTCTGGTCGTGGTCGGAGCCGATCTCCGTGAGCAGGTCGGCCTCGTCCTTGGCCCGCTCCCAGTCCTCCCCGATCTCGGCGAGCGCCTGCTCGGGCGTGAGCTCGGTCTCGATGGCCTTGGTGGCGCCGCCCGGCGTGCGGGTGTAGCGCACGATCCGCCCGGCCAGGCGGTCGATGACCCCGTGGAAGAAGCCGCCGGTGCCGATCGGCCAGGTGACGGGGGTGGGCCGCAGGCCGGTCTTCTCCTCGATCTCGTCCAGCAGCTCCAGCGCCTCGCGGCCGGGCCGGTCCCACTTGTTGACGAACGTGACGACGGGGATGCGGCGGTGGCGGCAGACCTCGAAGAGCTTGAGGGTCTGCGGCTCCATGCCCTTGGCGGCGTCCAGCAGCATGACCGCGCAGTCGACGGCGGCCAGCACCCGGTAGGTGTCCTCGGAGAAGTCGGCGTGGCCGGGGGTGTCGACCAGGTTGAACATGTGCCCGCGGTACTCGAAGCGCAGCGCGGCCGAGGTGATGGAGATGCCGCGGGCCTTCTCGATGTCCATCCAGTCGGAGGTCACGCCGCGCCGGCCGGCCTTGCCGTGCACGGCGCCGGCCTCCATGATCGCCGAGGCGTGCAGCGCCAGCGCCTCGGTCATCGTCGACTTTCCGGCGTCGGGGTGGCTGATCACCGCGAACGTGCGGCGCCGCGCCGCCTCCTGCGCGATCGCGGTGGTCATCGTGCTCTCCTCGCCGTGCCATGGGGACGCGTGTCCGGGTACTGTCGGATGTCGGAACAGAGCTTACGCGCCGCCAGGTGCACCAACTGATACGACGACACTTCTCCCGGTCGCTTGCGCCACCCACGGCGCACGGTGGATCGTTGGAAGATCTCATGCCCGTACCGACCGTCCGAAAGCGACCCACCCGTGCGACTCGACGTTTCAGCAGTGGTGTGTAGATGATCATGCTCCGCTATGCGGCGGCTTCGGATGTCGGCCGGGTCCGCCAGGGCAACGAGGACTCCGCCTACGCGGGCCCCCGGTTGCTGGCCGTCGCCGACGGGATGGGCGGCCACGTGGGCGGGGAGGTCGCCAGCTCGGCGGCGGTCGCCGTGGTCGCCGCCCTCGACCACGAGCACCCCGCGGACCTGGCCGCCGCGGCGGAGGCCGGGGTCCGCCGGGCCAACCAGCGCCTGCGCGAGCTGGTCGCGCAGGATCCGAGCCTCACCGGGATGGGCACCACGCTGACCCTGATGCTCTGGGACGGGCTGCGCGTCGCCCTGGCCCACATCGGCGACTCCCGCGCCTATCTCCTCCGCGAGGGCGATCTCTACCAGATCACCTACGACCACACGCTGGTCCAGACGCTGATGGACGACGGGCGCATCACCGCCGAGGAGGCCGCCCGGCACCCGCACCGGTCGATCCTGCTCCAGGTCCTCGACGGCAACGAGAACATCGAGATCGACCTGTCCCTGCGGGACGCCGAGGTCGGCGACCGCTACCTGCTCTGCTCCGACGGCCTGTCCGGAGTGGTGGACGCCGACCGGCTCCGGCACGTGCTCGCCACGATCGACGACCTCGACACCGCGGCCCGCACGCTCGTCGAGCTCGCCTGCGACGGCGGCGGCCCGGACAACATCACCTGCGTGCTGGCCGACGTGGTGGACGAGCCGGGCCCGCCGCAGGACGCCCCGCTGATCGTCGGCGCGGCCTCGCCGTAGGCGCGCGGCCCCGCCGGGCGGACGCGGCGCCCCGCGAACGCACCGGGCCGTGACGCCACCGCGCGGGCCCGGCGTCCCGTGGCGGCCCGGCATCCCGCTACACGGCACAGCGCGCCGCGCGGGTGCTCGGGTCCCCCGACCCGTGACACACCGTGGCCGCGCGGAGCCTTGGCGGAGTCCCCGGCCGGGGTTATCGTCGGTTTCCCGCGCCTGTCTCCGGTCACGCTCCGCGAAGGGACGCCGCCGTGTACAAGGAATTCGCCCGAGAGGCCGTCGTCTGGCTCATCCCCGTCGTCATCCTGATCGGTCTCGCCTACCTGGTCACCAGCGCCTAGCGCCGGACGCGGCGCCCCGCGAGCGCACCGGGCCGTGACGCCACCGCGCGGGCCCGGCGTCCGGTGACACAGCGCAGGCGCGACGGCCGGACGCCGCGCGCCCGCGGGCGGCCGGGGCCCGGTCCGCCGGGCCTACCCGGCGGGTCCTCCCCGGGTCGTGCGCGGGCGGGTGAGCTCCGCGTGCAGGCGGGCCGCCTCCGCCGGGGTGACGAGCTCGCGCAGCGCGAGCCAGGCCGCCGCGCCCGCGCCGTCCCCCGCCACGGCGACCACCGCGTCCGGCTCGAGCAGCTCCCGTACGGCCCGCTGCACGGGACCCGCGCTCGTCAGCACGCTCCCGGCCAGCACCACGGGCGCGCCGCCGCCGGCGTGGACCTCCAGGGCCGTACGCACGAGTCTGCGCGCGGCCCGCCGTACGATGCCGAGCGCCGCGGGGTCGCCCTGCAGCGCCGCCCGGCCGACCAGCGGCGCCAGGGCCGCGAGCGCGAGAGGCGGCCGCGCCTGCACGGCCGCGGCGAGCCTGTCGACGACGTCCCCGCCGTCCCCCTCCGGGCCCTCCCGCCCGCCGTCCGCCAGGAGGTGACGGGTGACGAGCCGGGTCAGCGGGCCGGTGCGCCGGGGCGGGTGCGCGGGGTCCGCCGGCCGGTCGGCCCCCGGCCCCGCGCCCGCCCGGCCGGTCGCCTCGGCGAGTTCGCGTACGGCGGTGCGGGCGGCGGCCCGGCCGAGCCAGAACGCCGACCCCTCGTCGCCGAGCTGCCAGCCGAACCCGTCGGACAGGGCCACGGGCTCGTGGTCAATAATTTTCGCCGCTATCGCACCCGTGCCGGAGATCAGCACGGTACCCGAGGGAGAGGCGGAACCGGCCGCGAAGGCCACCGCGACGTCGCCCACGACCCGCGGGGCGCAGCGGAGCCCGGCGTCCGCGAACGCGCGCTCGAACGCCGCCCGGACGGCCGCCCGGCGCAGCAGGCCGGCTCCGGCCAGCCCGACGACGGCGGCCTCCACCCGTCCGGGGTCCATCCCGGCCAGGGCCTGCCGGACGGCGGCGGCCAGGTGCGCGAAGGCGTCCGCGGGGCCGAGCGCCATGGGGTTGCCGCCGCCGGCCAGGCCCCGCCCGACGACCGCGCCGCCGGGCGTGCTCACCAGCGCGCGTGACGACGTGCCCCCCGCGTCCACGCCGAGGATCAGGCTCATGTCAAAAATTATCTACCATGTACCTTGACAGCACCAGATGGTGAGCATAATTTTCATCACACGTGAGACGGAGGACGCCGTGGACCTACTGGGCCGGATCCGGGCCGAGCAGCCGGAGCTGCCCGAGGCGCTGCGCCGGGTGGCGGAGCTGATCCTCAGCAGCCCCGGAGAGGCCGCCAGGTCGACGATCATCGACCTGGCGGAGCGCAGCGGCACCTCGACCGCGACGGTCACCCGCTTCTGCCGGGCGCTGGGCTTCGGCGGCTACGCCGAGCTCAGGGTCGCGCTCGCCACCGAGCAGGGCCGGGCCGCCCAGCAGACGTGGGAGACCGACATCGGCCAGGAGATCCTGCCCGGCGACGGCCTGGAGCGGGTGCTCGGCGTGGTCTCCGGCAACGACATCCGGCTCATCCAGGAGACCGCGGCGCAGCTCGACCTCGCCACCGTCGAGAAGGCGGCCTCCGCGATCGCGCAGGCCGGACGGGTCCTGCTGTTCGGCGTGTCCAGCAGCGCGGCGGTGGCGAGCGAGATGGAGTACCGCCTCCAGCGCATCCGCATCCCCACCTGGAGCAGGTCCGACGCGCACAGCGCGCTCACCGACGCGGCGCTGCTCACCGAGGGCGACGTGGCCGTCGGCATCTCGCACAGCGGCAGGACCCGCGAGGTCATCGAGGTGCTCGCCGAGGCGGGCAGCCACGGGGCGGTCACGGTGGCCGTCACCTCGCACCCGAGGTCGCCGCTGGCCGAGGCGGCCGAGCTGGTGCTGACCACGGCCAGCAGGGAGACCACGTTCAGGAGCGACGGGTTCGCCGCGATCCACTCCCAGCTGCTCGTCCTCGACGTGGTCTACGTCTCGGTCGCGCAGCGCACCTACGAGCGCACCCGGCAGGCGTTCGACCTGACCGTCCGGGCCGTGACCGGCCACCGGCTTCCCGAAGGAGACGCGTGACGATCGACCCCCACCGCTACGCCGAGCACATCGCCGACCTGGTACGGACCATCCCCCACGACCAGGCCGCGCCCGTCAGGCGGGCCGCCGCCCTCGTCACGGCGGCCCTCGACGGGGGCGGCGTCATCCAGGCGTTCGGCTCCGGCCACTCCGAGGCGGTCGCCATGGAGATCGCCGGCCGGGCCGGCGGCCTGGTGCCCACCAACCGGCTCGCGCTGCGGGACATCGTCCTGTACGGCGGCGCCGACCCGGACGAGCTCCGCCGCTACGACCTGGAGCGCGACCCCTCCGTCGCGCGCCGCATCCTGGACGCCGCGCCCGTCGAGGCCCGCGACCTGTTCGTCGTCATCTCCAGCTCGGGCGTCAACGGCGTCGTCGTCGAGCTCGCCACCCTCGTCAAGGAGCGCGGTCACGACCTGATCGCGATCACCTCCCTCCAGCACAGCCTGGCGGTCTCCCCGAAGCACCCCTCGGGCCGCAGGCTGTGCGACCTGGCCGACGTCGTCCTCGACAACCGGGCCCCGTACGGCGACGCCGTGCTCCCGCTGCCCGGCGGAGGAGCCGTCGGAGCCGTCTCCACCATCACCTCCGCCCTGCTCGTCCAGCTCGTCGTCGCCGAGGCGGTGCGCGGGCTGCTCGCCGCGGGACGGGTGCCGCCGGTCTACCTGTCGGCGAACGTCCCCGAGGGGGACGCGCACAACCTGGCCCTGGAGGCCTGCTACGCCGGCCGGCTCCGCCGGGGCGCCTGACGCGCCCCGGGGGCACCCGGTCACGGGCCGCGTCCACCGGGGGACACGCGGTTCCGGCCGGCCACCGACGGCGGATCCCACCGCCGTGCCGCACGACCGCTCGGGGGTTCCGCAGAAGGAGATCACCTCATGCCCCGACGTTTCCTGAAGGTTCTGCTGGCCCTCGCCCTCCCGGTCTCCCTCGGCGGCGTCGCCCTGGCCGTACCGGCCTCCGCCGCCCAGTCGGTGCGCCTGCAGTACAGGACCAGTTCGACCGGCGCCACCACCGCGCAGGCCGAACCGTGGTTCAAGCTCGTCAACACCGGCAGCGCGCCCTTACCGCTCGACCAGGTGAAGATCCGCTACTACTTCCGGGGGGAGACGGCCTACCGCTTCGCCTGCTCGTGGGCCGTGGTCGGCTGCTCCACCGTGACGGGGCGCTTCGCCGGCCTCCCCTCCCCCGTGCCGACCGCCGACCGCTACCTGGAGGTCGGTTTCACCTCCGGGACCCTCGCGGCCGGCGCGGACACCGGCGACCTCCAGCTGCGCTTCCACCGCGCCGACTGGCAGAACTTCTCCCAGAGCGACGACTACTCCTTCGGCGCCCGGACCTCCTACGCCGACTGGGACAAGGTGGCGGTGTTCGTGGACGGGCGGCTCGCCTGGGGCGTCCCCGCCGCGGGCGGCGGCGACCCGTCGCAGAGCCCCTCCCCCACCCCGTCGGGCACCCCCGGGACCAGCCAGGGCACGCTCTTCGACGACTTCTCCTACACCGGCTCCTCCGATCCGCGGCTGGCCCAGCGCGGCTGGACGGTGCGCTCCAGCGCGGGCGGGCCCGGCGTGCCCGGCGCCGCCTGGTCGCCCTCCGCCGTGACCTTCCCCTCGGCGGGCGGCGGCCAGGTGCTCCAGCTGGCCTCCTCCACCGACGGCACCGCCTCGGGCACCGTCCACGCCGAGCTGTCGACGGCGAGCCGCAAGTTCTTCGAGGGCACCTACGCCGCCCGGGTGAGGTTCAGCGACGCCCCGGTCAGCGGGCCCGACGGCGAGCACGTCGTGCAGACCTTCTTCACCATCACCCCGCTGGCCCGCGACCTCGACCCCGACTACGGCGAGCTCGACTTCGAGTACCTCCCCAACGGCGGATGGGGCGAGCCGGGCAGCATCCTGTACACCACCAGCTGGGAGACCTACCGCAACGACCCGTGGCTGGCCGTCAACACCCACACCGAGGAGCGCGCGAGCTTCGCCGGCTGGCACGACCTGGTGATGCAGGTCTCCGGGGGCCGGATCAGGTACTACGTCGACGGCCGCCTGTTCGCCGACCACGGTGACATCTACTACCCCGAGACGCCGATGTGGCTGATGTTCAACCAGTGGTTCATCGACCTGCAGGGCGGCGGTGCTCCGCGCACCTACCACCAGCAGGTCGACTGGGTCTACCACAGCAAGGGCGAGGTCGTCCCGCCCGCCGAGGTGCTGGACAGGGTCGGCGCCTTCCGCGCCGCCTCCACCTCCTTCACCGACACCGTCCCCGCCCCCTGAGCCGCCGTGCGGCCCGGCGGATCCCCGTGGACCGGCGGGCCGCGCCCCCTCTTCCGAAAGAGGTCCACCATGAAGCAGCGCCTTCTCGCCGCGGCGGCCGCTCTCGCCCTGACCGCGGGGGCCGCCGCCTGCGGTTCCGGCGAGCCGTCCACCGGCGCCGGACCGACCGGACTCACCGTCTGGATCATGGACGGCAGCGTCACGGACGAGCTCGTCGAGCGGTTCGAGACCGACTACGAGGCCGCCCACCGGGACGTCGACCTCGACATCCGGATCCAGGCGTGGGACGGCATCGGCGAACGGGTCACCGCCGCGCTGGCCAGCACCGACCCGCCGGACGTGATCGAGGTCGGCAACACCCAGGTCGCGCAGTACGCCGCCGGCGGCGGGGTCAAGGACCTCACCGACAAGATCGCCGATCTGGGCGGCGGGGACTGGCTGCCCGGCCTGGCCCAGCCCGGCAACGTCGACGGCAGGCAGTACGGCATCCCCTGGTACGCGGCCAACCGCGTCGTCGTCTACAACAAGGACCTGTTCGCCAAGGCCGGGATCGACTCCCCGCCGAGGACCCGTGAGGAGTGGCTGGACGTCACCGCCGAGCTGAACAAGGGGGGCGACCAGGGCATCTACCTGACCGGGCAGACCTGGTACGTGCTGGCCGGGTTCGTCTGGGACGAGGGCGGCGACCTCGCGGTGCGGGACGGCGGGCGGTGGAAGGGCGCGCTCGACACGCCGCAGGCGCTGGCCGGGATGGACTTCTACAAGAGGCTCCAGGCGCTGGGCAGGGGGCCGAAGGACGCCGACGAGGCCAACCCGCCGCAGCACGAGGTCTTCGCCCGGGGCCGGGTGGCCCAGATGATCAGCGTGCCCGGCGCCGCCGCCCGGGTGCTGGAGGTCGAGCCCGGGATGGAGGGCAAGATGGGTTTCTTCCCGATCCCCGGCAAGACCCCCGGCAGGCCCGGGACGGTGTTCACCGGCGGGTCGGATCTGATCATCCCCGAGGCGTCCGCGCACCACGACGAGGCTTATGAGGTCCTCAAGGCGCTGACCGGCGAGAAGTTCCAGAGCGACCTGGCCAGGACGATGAGCTTCGTGCCGAACAAGACGTCGCTGGCGCACGTGCTCGGCTCGGACGAGGGCACCGCCGCGATGGCCGCGGGCGCCGCCCACGGCCGGGCCACCCCGAACACGCCCGACTGGGCCGCCGTGGAGGCCACGCAGGTCATCAAGCAGTACATGACCGCGGTGCTCACCGGCAAGGACCCCGCCGCCGAGGCCCGCAAGGTCTCCGAGGCGATCACCGCGACGCTCGGCGGCGGCTCCTGACCACCCGCGCCGCCCGGCGTGCGGCCGGGCGGCGCCGACCTCGCCGACATCGCCGACCTCGGAGGGAGGGCGCCGTGCCCGCCGCCACCCATGCCCCCGCCCCGGAAGCGGACTCCGGCCACCGGCACGCGGCGCCGCCCGCCGCCCGCCGCGCGGGCCGGCGGCTCTCGCGGGCGTGGCCGTACCTGCTGATCGCCCCGGCCGTCGCCGGAGGCGTGCTCCTGCTGCTCTACCCGCTGCTGCGGGCCGCCCTGATCTCCGTCCAGCACTTCAGGATGCGCGAGCTGATCCGGGGCGGCGCGGCCTTCGTCGGCCTGGACAACTACCGGGAGCTGACGGCCGCCGCCGAGTTCTGGGCCGTGGTGCTGCGCACCTTCGCGTGGACCGCGGTCAACGTGGTGCTCATCGTGGGCCTGTCGACCGGCGTCGCCCTCATGCTCCTGCGGCTGGGCCGCCGCATGCGCACGGCCCTGATGAGCGTGCTCGCGCTCGTGTGGGCCACGCCGGTCATCGCCGCCACCACGGTCTTCCAGTGGTTGTTCCAGTCGGAGCTCGGCGTCGTCAACCGGCTCCTCGCCGGGCTCGGGCTCGACTCCTTCCAGGGCTACTCCTGGTTCGCGAACGGCACGGCCATGTTCGGCGTGCTGGTCGCCCTGGTGGTGTGGCAGTCCGTGCCGTTCGCCGCGCTCACCCTCTACGCGGGCCTGACCACCGTGCCCGTCGAGCTCTACGAGTCGGCCAGGCTCGACGGCGCGGGCGGGTGGCAGGTCTTCCGGCGGATCACCTTCCCGCTCCTGCGCCCGATGTTCGCCCTGATCACCGCCCTGGAGGTGATCTGGGTCTTCAAGTGCTTCCCGCAGATCTGGGTGCTCAGCCAGGGCGGTCCCGACGGCGCGACGACCACGCTGCCCGTCTACGCGTTCAAGATCGCCCGGACGCTGCACCGCTACGACCTCGGCTCGGCCGTGGCCATGGTCACCGTCGTCGTCCTCGCCGCCGCCCTGGTCGGGAACCTGCGGCGGATGCTCGCGCAGGAAGGAGCCGAGACGTGAGACCGCGCCGGATCGCGCTGAACGCCGCCGCCCTCGCCGTCCTCACGGTGATGATCTTCCCGGTCTACTGGATGGTCGTCACCGCGTTCAAGCCGACCGCCGACATCCAGTCGGAGACGCCCGCGCTGTGGCCCGCCCGCCCGACGGTCGAGCACTTCGCCACCGCGATCGGCGCCGAGGGGTTCTGGACCTTCTGGCGCAACAGCCTGCTCGTCACCGGCGCCGCCGTGCTGGCCGCGCTCGTCGTCTCGCTCCTGGCCGCCTTCGCGGTCGCGCGGATGCGCTGGAGGGGGAGGGGGGCGTTCATCGTGGCGGTCTTCGCCGCGCAGATGGCTCCCTGGGAGGCGCTGCTCGTCCCGGTGTTCGTCATCGCCCGCGACAGCGGCCTGCTGGACTCCCTCGCCATGCTGACCGGCGTGTACTTCATGATCACGCTGCCGTTCACGATCGTGACCCTCCGCGGTTTCCTGGCGGCCGTCCCGGCCGAGATCGAGGAGGCGGCGCTGGTCGACGGCTGCACCCGGCCGGCGGCCTTCCGCAGGGTGGTCTTCCCGCTCCTCGCACCCGGCCTGATGGCGACCTCGCTGTTCGGGTTCATCACCGCCTGGAACGAGTTCGCCTTCGTCAACGTCCTGATCATCAAGGACCAGGGCAAGCGGACGCTTCCGGTCTGGCTGTCGTCGTTCCGCGACGTGTTCGGCGCCGACTGGGGGGCCACCATGGCGGCGGCCACGCTGTTCGCCCTGCCCGTCCTGGTGCTCTTCCTGTTCCTGCAGCGCAGGGTGGGCGTGGGCATGGCCGCCGGAGCGGTGAAGGGGTGAGCGCCCGCCCCGGGCCGCGGCACGGGGCCGGTCTCCCGCCCCGGGCGGATCAGGAGGTCCGCGCCCCGCCCCGGCCACCAGGGGTTCATAACCTCATAAATCCCAAGAAGTTTGAAATTCCGGGAACTATCCCCTTTACCCGTTCTTTAAGGAGATATAGTCAGGCGCACGCGTTCGGGGGGACGCGGCGACGGGGTTGCCAGCAGGGGGATCTTCTTCATCCATGGGTCGGTTGGAACGGTTCATCGAGGCCGCACTCTCCTTTCCCACCGTCCTGTTCAGCTTCCTGCTGGTCGTGGTGACCGGCTACTGGATCCTCTCCCTCCTCCTCGGAGCCGTCCTGGACGGCGACGCGGCGGGTGACGGGGCCGAGGGCGCCGAGCCCGGCGGCCTCGCCGGCCTCCTGGCGGGCCTGGGCCTGCGCGGGGTGCCGGTCTCCGTGTCCGTCTCCCTGCTGGTGGCCATCGCCTGGTTCACCAGCCTCGCCGGATCCGTCCTGGTCACCGGCACCCCCGCCCTCGCGGGCACCCCCGCACCGGCCGCCGTGCCCGTCGCGGCGCTCGCCTGCGCGTGGCTCGGCACCCGCCTGCTGACGGCGCCGCTGCGGCGCGCCGTACCGAAGGAGCGCGTCCCCTCCCGCGCCGACTTCGTGGGCCGCACCTGCGTCATCCGTACCGGCCGGGTGGGAAGGGACTTCGGCCAGGCCGAGGTCACCGCTCCCGACGGCTCCTCCGCTCTCGTGCAAGTCAGGCAGACCGGCGACGACGTCTTCGGCGCCGGCAGCACCGCCCTGATCTTCGCCTACGACCCCGACGGCGAGTTCTTCTGGGTGATGCCGTACGACGCGGAACTCGACCCCGACCGCCCCATCTAACCGAGGGAACCATGGACGTCATCTCCACCGGCTTCGGCGTGCTCCTGGCCGTCGTCCTGCTCGTCGTCATCGGCCTCGCATTCATGATCACACGCCTGTTCCACAAGGTGGAGCAGGGCAAGGCGCTCATCGTCTCCAAGGTGAACAAGGTCGACGTCACCTTCACCGGAGCCGTCGTGCTGCCCGTCGTCCACAAGGCGGAGTTCATGGACATCTCGGTGAAGACCATCGAGATCGAGCGCTCCGGCAACGAGGGCCTGATCTGCCGGGACAACATCCGCGCCGACATCAAGATCACCTTCTTCGTGCGGGTGAACAAGACCGTCGAGGACGTGGTGAAGGTCGCCCAGGCCATCGGCACCGCCCGCGCCAGCCACCAGGAGACGCTGCAGGAGCTGTTCAACGCCAAGTTCTCCGAGGCGCTGAAGACCGTCGGCAAGCAGCTCGACTTCGTCGACCTCTACACCCAGCGCGACCACTTCCGCGACCAGATCATCCAGGTCATCGGCACCGACCTGAACGGCTACAGCCTTGAGGACGCGGCGATCGACTACCTGGAGCAGACGCCGCTGAGCAAGCTCGACCCGGCCAACATCCTCGACGCGCAGGGCATCCGCAAGATCACCGAACTGACCGCGATCGAGCACGTGCGGACCAACGAGTACCAGCGCCACGAGGAGAAGGAGATCACCCGCCAGAACGTGGACGCGCGGGAGGCCATCCTGGAGCTGGAGCGCCGCCAGGCCGACGCGGAGATCAAGCAGAAGCGCGAGGTCGAGACCATGCGCGCCCGCGAGGAGGCCGAGATCGCCCGGGTCCGGGCCGAGGAGCGGCTCAAGGCCAGCACCGCGGACCTGCGCACCGAGGAGCAGCTCGGCATCCAGCGGGAGAACCAGGCCCGGGAGATCGAGGTGGCGGCCAAGAACCGCGAGCGGGTCATCGCCATCGAGACCGAGCGGATCGAGAAGGACCGCATGCTGGAGGTCATCGCCCGCGAACGCGAGACCGAGCTGTCCCGCATCGCCAAGGACAAGGAGGTCGAGGGCGAGAAGCGCTCGATCGCCGAGGTGGTCCGCGAGCGCGTCGCGGTGGAGAAGACGGTCGCCGAGCAGGAGGAGAACATCAAGCGCCTGCGGGTGGTCGAGGAGGCCGAGCGGACCCGCCAGGCCGTGATCATCCAGGCCGAGGCCGAGGCGCAGGAGAAGCTGGTCAAGGACATCAAGGCCGCCGAGGCGGCCGAGGCGGCGTCCAAGCACAAGGCCCGCGAGGCCCTGGTGCTGGCCGAGGCGCGCCAGCAGGCCGCCGAGCTCGACGCCCGCGCCAAGATCCGCCTGGCCGAGGGCGTCCAGGCCGAGGCCGCCGCGACCGGCCTGGCCGAGGTGCAGGTCGCCGAGCGCAACGCCGCCGCGATCGAGAAGGTCGGCCGGGCCGAGGCCGTGGTCGAGCGGGAGAAGGCGCTGGCCGCCGCCGAGGGCGAGCAGGCCAAGGCGCTGGCCGTCGCCGCCGCCGTGCGCGAGAAGCTCAAGGCGGAGGCCGAGGGCGAGCAGGCCAAGGCGCTGGCCGAGGCCGCGCGGGTCGGCGAGACGCTCAAGGCCGAGGCCGAGGGCCTGACCGAGAAGGCGGCGGCGCTGGCCGCGATGGACGAGGCGAGCCGGGGCCACGAGGAGTACCGCCTGCGGCTGGAGGCGGAGAAGGAGATCCGGCTGGCCGGCGTCACCTCCCAGGTCAAGGTCGCCGAGGCGCAGGCCGTGGTGCTCGCCGCGGGCCTGGAGAAGGCCGACATCGACATCGTCGGCGGCGACAGCGTGTTCTTCGACAAGCTGGTCGGCGCGGTCGCCATGGGCAAGAGCGTGGACGGCTTCGTGGAGCACTCCGGTGTGGCCCGCACGCTCGCCGGGCCGTACCTCGACGGGTCGCAGAGCCTGCCCGCCGACCTGACCCGGATCCTCGGCTCGCTGGGCAGCTCCGACGTGCGGGACCTGTCGCTGTCGGCGCTGCTGGTCAAGCTGATGGGCGAGGGCGGCCCCGAGGGGACCCGGCTGCGCGAGCTGCTCGCCGCCGGGAACGGCGGGAGCGCCGCCTCCACGACCACGGCCGCCGCGGTGCCGGTGACGCCCACCGCCACGGTGGCGGCCGTCGCGGCCCCGGACGCGCCGGCGGCCGTCGCCACGGCGGACGTGCCGGTGACCGTCGCGGTCACGGAGGCGCCGCCGACGGGTAACGGCTCCGCCGCCGCCGACACCGGCCGGGAGTGACACCGGACGTGAGTGTCACCGACACCCCCGAGGCCCTCGCCGACCCGCAGGGCACGACGGACCGGGAGCTGGACGCGGGCACCTACGAGGTGCTCCGCGCCCGGCTCGCCGAGCAGGCCGCGGAGCTGGCCCGGCGGGCCGAGGAGCTCAACGCCCGGCGCCTGGACGTCTTCGGCGGGACCGAGCTCCGCCTGATCGGGACCGAGCGGATCCGCACCGAGAACAACTGCGTGCCCCGCGACATCGTCTCGATCGGCGACCTGATGCTCTTCGGCTACAACGTCTTCATCGGGCTGAAGCCGGAGACCACCGTCGCCGACGTCTTCTCCGTGCACCGCTTCAGCCGGGACGGGGACACCGTCCGATTCGACACCGATTCCGACCCCGAGCCGCTCCTCCGCCACCCGCGGTTCGAGCGGGACTTCGCCGAGCTCTACCGGTACTACCGCCATACCCGGCTGCTCCAGCTGCGCCGCGTGGAGGGCAAGCTGCTGGCCGTCTTCCAGACCGGCCCGAACGACATCCGGGTGCTGCGCTGGCAGGTCGGCGCGGACGGCTCGCTCGACTACATCGACGACCGGGGCGAGCGCGACCACGTCTTCCCCGCCTCGCACGACTTCGAGTGGACCGCCGCCACCCGCGACGACCACGTGCTCGGACGGCACCCGCACATCTCGATCCAGGGCGAGGTGTTCGTCGAGACCGTCGGCGGCGACCTCACCATCAAGATCGAGGACAACACGGAGACCGGCGAGGGGATCTACCACGAACCGGTCGCCGAGCCGCTGCAGAGCCTCGCCGACGCCGACGTGCAGCACGCCAGGATCGGCCCGCTGATCCTGCTGCGCATCCGGCCCTACAACGAGACCTCCTGGCGGCACCTGGTCTTCAACACCCGGACCAGGGACGTCGTACGGCTGGACGGCATCGGCCAGGCATGCCGGCGGCTCCCGGAGGACCAGGGCATCATCTTCCCGGGCGGCTACTACCTGTCCACCGGGGTGAGCAAGACCTTCGACACCGACGTCACCGACCTGGAGTTCGAGCGGGTCATCCGCTCGGCCAACGGCGAGGACGTGCTCTACGTGTTCTACGCCCGGGCCGAGGGCCGCTCGCTGCTGCTGCCGTACAACGTGATCCGCAAGCAGGTGGCGACGCCGATCCCCTGCCACGGCTACTCGCTGTTCGACGACGGCACGCTGGTGGTGTTCCGGGCGGTCTCGGAGGAGCCCACCCGGGTGCACCCGATGCAGGTGTGGCAGACGCCGTTCACCTCCGACGTCTACGCCGCCGCCCAGCCGGTCGGGACCGGGCCGCTGGAGCGGATCGGCAACGCCGAACTGGTGCGCGGCGTCTCCGACTGCCTGTCGGTGGCCCGCATGGTCGAGGAGATGGCGCCCTCGCAGGCGGTGTTCGAGGCGCTGATCGCGGCCTGCGTACGGGTCTTCGACCACTACCACTGGCTGGCCGACCCCGGCCTGCCCGCAGACCTGCGCGTCCCTCTGGCCGACCTGCGGGCCACCGCCGAGCAGGTGCTGGACGAGTTCGAGAAGGTCCGCGTCCTCACCGAGCAGGCCGCCGCGGCGGTGGAGGAGGCCGCCGGGCAGGTCGCCTCCCTCCTGCGCCGGGCCCGCGGGGAGGCGGCCCGCTCGGCCGCCGAGTGGGTCACCCGGCTGGACGGGCTCCGCCGGGCGCAGGGGCACCTGGTGACCCTGCGCGAGCTGCGCCACGTCGACACCGGCCGGATCGACCTGCTGGACGCCGAGCTGCGGGACGGGCTCGACGAGACGGCGCGGCGCGCGGTCTCCTTCCTGGCGGGCGAGGACGCCTTCACCGACTACCGCTCCGAGGTCGGGCGCCTGGCCGCGCAGGCCGCGGAGATCGCCTCCACGGCCGAGGCGGAGCCCGTCGACGAGCGGCTGACCGCGCAGGCCCGGGGCCTGGAGGTCGTGGTCGAGGTGGTCGGCACGCTCGACATCGCCGACGCCGGGGTCCGCACCGCCATCCTGGAGCGGGTCGGCGAGGTGCTCGGCGAGGTCAACCGGGCGCGGGCGACCCTGCGGGCGCGCCGGCGCGAGCTGCTGGCGAGCGAGGGCCGGGCCGCCTTCGCCGCCGAGTTCGCCCTGCTGGGGCAGGCGATCGCCGGGGCCCTGGCGACGGCCGACACCCCCGACCGGTGCGACGAGCAGCTCGGCCGGCTGATGCTGCGGCTGGAGGACCTGGAGTCGCGCTTCACCGAGTTCGACGACTTCCTGGCGCAGCTGGCGGCCAAGCGGGAGGACGTCTACGAGGCGTTCTCCTCCCGGCGGCAGGCCCTGCTGGACGAGCGGGCCCGCCGGGCCGACCGGCTGGCCGGATCGGCGGACCGGATCCTGGCGAGCGTGCGGCGGCGCGCGGCCTCGCTCGACTCGGCCGACGAGGTCAACACCTACTTCGCCTCCGACCCGATGGTGCGCAAGCTGCACGCGGTCGCCGCCGAGCTGCGCGAGCTGGGCGAGGCGGTCCGCGCCGAGGAGCTGGAGGGCCGCGTCAAGGCGGCCCGGCAGGAGGCGGGGCGGGCGCTGCGCGACCGGCTCGACCTGTACGCCGACGGCGGCGAGACCATCCGGCTGGGCCGGCACCGGTTCGCGGTCAACACCCAGGAGGCGGACCTGACGCTGGTCCCGCACGGCGAGGAGATGGCCTTCGCCGTCACCGGGACCGACTACCGCGCCCCCGTCGGCGACCCCGCGTTCGCCGCGACCCGGCCGTTCTGGTCGCAGCTGCTGGTCTCGGAGTCGCCGGAGGTCTACCGGGGCGAGCACCTGGCCGCCGTGATCCTGGCCGCGGCCGAGGCGGGCGCGCCGCTGCCGGGGGACGACGGCCAGGTGCTCTCGCTCGACGCGCTGCACGAGGCGGCGGTGGCCGACGGGGAGCTGCTGCGGATCGTCCGCCGGGTCGCGGAGAGCCGCTACGACGAGGGCTACGAGCGGGGCGTGCACGACCACGACGCCGCGGTGATCCTGGACGTGCTGCTCCGGCTGCACGCCGGTGCCGGGCTGCTCCGCTATCCCCCGGCCGCGCGGGCGGCCGCCCAGTTCTTCTGGGCCTTCGGGACGGACGAGGCCGGGCGCGCCGCCTGGAGCACGCGGGTGGTCTCGCTGGCCCGGGCGCGGGCCCGGTTCGGGCACGTGGCGGCGGTGGAGGAGACCCGCCGCGCCCTCGGCTCCGCCGTCGCGGCCTTCCTGGCCGACCTGGACGGCCCGGCCGTACCGGGCGGCGCGCCCCGCCCGGACGCCGGAGCCGGGGCGGGCGGCGCGGCCGTACCGGACGGCGGGGCGGACCCGGCCGGGCCCGGCGGTGCGGACGGTACGGGCGGTGCCGGTCCGTCCGGCGGGGACGGCTGGAACGCCGGGGACCGCGAGGAGGTCGCCGAGCTGGCCGGGGAGTATCTCTTCGAGGAGCTGGCGGGCTCCCCCGCCGGGTTCGTGACCGGCGCCGGCGCCCGGAGGTTGCTGGAGCGCTTCGACCGGGCGCTGGGCGCCTCCCGCGCCGAGTTCGCCGCCTACCTGCGCGCCCTCTCCGGCGACCTGCGCGGCCGCAGGCGGCTGGCCGAGGCGTGGCTGGGCGCCTTCGCCGGGGCCGCCGCCGCGGATCCCCCGGGGGGCTCCGCCGCGGACCTCGCCGAGGCCTCCGCACCGGGCCGCGGGCACGTCCCCGACTCCGCACCGGGGCGCGGGCACGTCCCCGAGCTGCCCGAGGCGGTCGCCGTACTGCTCTGCGAGGAGCTGCCCCGCCACGACTCGTCGGCGGCGCTGGAGGCGACCGCCGAGGGGCTGCTCGGCGCGCACCCGCGCGTCACCGGGCGGAGCCTGACGGTGCGCCTGGACGAGTTCCTCGCCCGGACCCGGTGGTTCCGGACCCGCAGGGCGCCCGCCTACCGGGACTACCTGCGGCGCCGCAACGAGCTGGTCGCCGCCGAGCGCGCCCGCCTGCGCCTGGAGGAGTACCGGCCGAAGGTGATGAGCTCCTTCGTCCGCAACCAGTTGCTCGACGAGGTCTACCTGCCGCTCATCGGCGACAACCTGGCCAAGCAGCTGGGCGCGAGCGGCGACGCCAAGCGGACCGACCAGATGGGCCTGCTGCTGCTCATCTCTCCGCCCGGCTACGGCAAGACCACCCTGATGGAGTACGTCGCCAGCCGTCTGGGCCTGGTCTTCGTGAAGGTCAACGGCCCGGCGCTGGGCCACCGGGTCACCTCGGTGGACCCGGCCGAGGCTCCCGACGCGACCTCGCGCCAGGAGGTCGAGAAGATCAACTTTGCGCTGGAGATGGGCAACAACGTCCTGCTCTACCTCGACGACATCCAGCACACCTCCCCCGAGCTGCTGCAGAAGTTCATCTCGCTGTGCGACGGCCAGCGCCGCATGGAGGGGGTCTGGAACGGCCGCAGCCGCACCTACGACCTGCGCGGCAAGCGCTTCGCGGTCTGCATGGCGGGCAATCCGTACACCGAGTCGGGCGCCCGGTTCCGCATCCCCGACATGCTCGCCAACCGCGCCGACGTCTGGAACCTCGGCGACGTGCTGTCGGGCCGGGAGGAGGTGTTCGCGCTCAGCTACGTCGACAACGCGCTGACCTCCAACCCCGTCCTGGCGCCGCTGTCGGCCCGCGAGCGCGAGGACGTCCGCCTGCTGGTACGGCTGGCGCAGGGCGACCCGGCCGTCCGCGCCGACCGGCTGGCCCACCCCTACTCCCCGGTCGAGCTGGAGCAGATCCTCGCGGTCCTGCGCAAGCTGCTGCACGTCCAGCGGGTGGTGCTGGCCGTCAACCAGGCCTACATCGCCTCGGCCGCGCAGTCCGACGCCGCGCGGACCGAACCGCCGTTCCGGCTCCAGGGGTCCTACCGGAACATGACCGGGCTGGCGGCGCGGATCTCCCCGGTGATGAACGACGCCGAGCTGGAGGCCGTCATCGACGACCACTATCTCGGCGAGGCGCAGACCCTCACCTCCGGAGCCGAGGCCAACCTCCTGAAGCTGGCCGAGATCAGGGGGCGGCTCACCCCCGCGCAGGCCGCGCGGTGGGCCGAGGTGAAGGCGGCCTACGTGCGCTCGCAGGCGCTGGGCGGCGCCGAGGACGATCCGGTGACCCGGGCCGTCGGCGCGGTCGGGCTGCTCGCCGACCGGGTCGGAACCGCCATCGACCGGGCCGCCGACCGGCTCGCCCCGGGGGTGTGAGGACCGGGCCGGTGCGGACCGCGGTCCGCACCGGCCCGGAGCCGCGCGGACCGCGGGCACGGGGTCACGGGTCTCAGGCACGCGGCCCGGGGGCGCGCGGCCCGGGGGCGCGCGGCCCGGGGGCGCGCGGCCCGGGGCGCGCCGTGGCGGGCGCGGCTCCTCAGTGCGTCAGCCTCCGCTCGGCGGCGGCGCCCACGACGAACCGCTCGGCGCCGGCCGGGTAGGGGCCGAAGTCGGCGACGACGCAGGTGATGTTGTCGGGGCCGCCGCCGCTGTTGGCCAGCTCGATGAGCCACCGGGCGGCCTCGTCCGGGTCGTCGATGTCGGTGAGGGTGTTGAAGAGGGCCTCCGGGCCGACCACCCCGGTCAGGCCGTCGGAGCAGAGCAGGTAGCGGTCGCCCGGCCGCGCCTCGCGCAGGGTCAGGTCGAGGTCGCCGTCGCCGGTACCCTCCAGCACGCGCAGCACCATCGACCGGCGGGGGTGCTCGGCCGCCTGCTCGGGGGTGATGCGCCCGTCGTCCACCAGCGACTGGACGAGGGTGTGGTCGTGGGTGATCTGGTAGAGGGCGCCGTCGCGCAGCATGTAGGCGCGGGAGTCGCCGACGTGGGCGAGGGCGAACGCGGCGCCGTCCCAGAGCATGGCGGTGAAGGTGGTGCCCATCCCGCGCAGCGCGGGCTCGCGCTCGGCCATCTCGCGCAGCGCGTGGTTGACGTCCCTGGCGACGCCCTGCAGGGCCGCCCGCAGATCGGCGCCCGCGGCCGGCAGACTGTCGTCCAGCGCGGCGAGCGTCGTCACGGCGAGCGAGCTGGCGACCTCTCCGCCCGCGTGGCCGCCCATGCCGTCGGCGATGGCCAGCAGGCGCGCGCTGGCGTAGCCCGAGTCCTCGTTCGCCTCGCGGCGGACCCCGACATCGGAGCGGGCGGCGTAGCGCAGTGCCAGTCCTTCGTTTTGTGCCATGAGGGCAGTAAAGCACTGGTTGAAGGACTTCACAAGCAAAGATGTTGTAGACCGTTTCAGCTTAGTCAACTACTCTGACTGCTCATGGAGGAGAGCCGGGAGATCACCGTCAACGCGGGCGACATCGCCCGGCTCGCCGACGTCGGCCGCGCCGCGGTGAGCAACTGGCGCCGCCGCCACGAGGACTTCCCCCGGCCGGTCGGCGGCACCGCCTCCAGCCCGCTCTTCTCCCTGTCGGAGGTCGCCGCGTGGCTGCGCCACAACGGCAAGTCCTTCGAGGTCTCCCTGGGCGACCTGGTCTGGCAGCGGATGCGGACCACGGTCGACGACCTGCGCCTGGGCGAGCTGGTCGGCCGGGTCGGCGCCTTCCTGCTCTTCCTGCACCGCGAGCCGGAGGCATGGCGCGAGCACGGGACGCGCTGCGTCCCGGACCTCGTGACCGCCGCCACCGCCGACCTGCCCGGCCCCGCCGAGCCGCCGGCCGACCCCGCGCTGCTCCGGCTGGTCGCCCGGCTCGCCGACGAGGACGGGCCGCGGGCCGCGTTCGAGTTCCTCTGCGCGCGCTACGTCGAGGCGCGCTCCCGGCAGCTCTCGGTGACCAGGGACGACGTGGCGGCGCTCATGACCCGGCTGGCCGCCGGGGACGTCCGGGCCGACGGGGGCACCGTGCTCGACCCCGCCTGCGGCGTCGGCACCCTCCTGCTGCACGCCCGCGCCCCGCTCGGCCAGGAGCTCAGCGGCAGCAGCGCCCTGATCACCGCGGTGCGGCTGCTGCTGCACGGCGCGCGGGCCCGGATCGCGGCCGGCGACTCGCTCCGCGAGGACGGCCTGCCCGGCGTGCTCGCCGACGCGGTGGTCTGCGACCCGCCGTTCAACGAGCGCGCCTGGGGCCACGAGGAGCTGACCGGCGACCCCCGCTGGGAGTACGGCATGCCGCCGCGCGGAGAGCCCGAGCTGGCCTGGGTCCAGCACTGCCTGGCCCACGTGCGCCCGGGCGGCCTGGTGGCGATCCTGATGCCCGCCGCGGCGGCCGGCCGCCGCCCCGGCAAGCGGATCCGGGGCAACCTGCTGCGGGCCGGGGCGCTGCGCGCGGTGGCCAGCCTGGCCCCGGGCGGCCCCGACCTGTGGCTGCTGCGCCGCCCCGACGGGAGCAGGCCGCCGTCGACGCTCCTGCTGGTGGACGCGGGCGAGGACCTGTCGGTGGTGGAGCCCGCCTGGCGCGCCTACACGCGGGACCCGGAGGCGGAGCCGCCGGGCCCCGGCCGTACCGTGCGGATCATCGACCTGCTCGACGACGAGGTCGACCTCACGCCCGCGCGGCACCGCCCGCAGCAGGGCGCGCTGGACTTCGGCCGCGACTTCGGCGGCGCGCTGGACCGCTTCCGGGCGGCCGCGGCCACGCTGGCGGACGCGCCGCCGGCCCTGGAGGCGCTCGCCGAGCGGCAGGAGCTGCCCACCACGACGGTCGGCGAGCTGGTCAAGACGGGCCTGATCACCCTCCTGGCGGCCCCGCCGAGGATGACCGCCGACTCCGGCCCGGTCCCGGTCCTGACCGCCGACGACGTCGCGGCGGGCGCGCCGCCGTCCGGAGGCACCGTGCTCGACCCCGCGCTGGTCATGCTCAGGCCCGGCGACGTCGTCGCCACCGCCCTGGGCGCGGTCCGGGTGGTCACCGAGCCGGGTGCGGCGCTGGGGCCGCAGCTCACCCTCTACCGGGTGGACCCGGACCGGCTCGACCCCGCCTTCCTGGCCGGGTGCCTGCGCTCCGCCGACACCGCCCGCGCCCACCCCGGCTCCAGCAGGCTCGACGTGCGGCGGACCCGGGTGCCGATGCTGCCGATCGCCGAGCAGCGCCGGTACGGCGCGGTCTTCCGCGAGCTGGCCGCGCTGGAGGACGGGCTCCGCGAGACGGCCGCCCTGGGAGAGACCTTGATCCGGTTAGGCTTTGACGGACTGGTCGACGGCCATCTGCGGCCGTGCGACCAAGGGGTGTAGGAGCCCGCGAGTCCGCAGGGGAGGGCCGGATGGTCATCGGCGACCGGTACGTTCTCGACGACCTCCCCCTCGGGCAGGGAGGCATGGGCGCGGTCTACGCCGGCCACGACCGGCACCTCGACCGCAGGGTCGCGGTGAAGTTCCTGCGCCTGCACACCGGCCCCGACGAGGAGCTGCAGCAGCGCTTCCTGCGCGAGGCCCGGATCCTGGCCAGGCTGGAGCACCCCGGCGCCCCCGTGCTCTACGACTTCGGCACCTTCGACCAGCGGCTGTTCCAGGTGATGCAGTTCATCGAGGGCGTCACCGTGGCCGACCTGGTCAGCGAGCACGGTCCGCTCCCGGTCCCGTGGGCCGCGGCGATCGCCGCGCAGGCCTGCGCGGTGCTGTCGGCCGCGCACGCGCTCTCGATCTACCACCGGGACCTCAAGCCGACCAACCTGATGCTCTGCCCCGACGGCAGCGTCAAGGTCCTGGACTTCGGCCTGGCGATGCTCCGCGAGACCGGGTCCACCCGGTTCACCCGGATCGGCCAGCTGCTCGGCACGCCCGCCTACATGGCCCCCGAGCAGATCCAGCGCGGCCTGACCGGGCCGCGCAGCGACCTGTACGCCCTGGGCTGCGTGCTCCACGAGATGCTGACGGGCAGGCAGCTGTTCACCGGGCCCACCGAGTACGCCGTGTTCGAACGGCAGGTCAAGGAGCGCCCGCCGCCGGTGCCCGGCATCCCCGGCGAGCTGGACCGGCTGATCGGGCAACTGCTGGAGAAGGACCCCGAGCGCCGCCCGGCCGGTGCCGACGACCTCTACGAGCGCCTCCAGCCGTTCGCCGTGGACCTGCCCATGCTCCCCGGTTTCCTCAGCCCGCCCTCGGCGCCCAGCCCGGTGCGGATGTACGCCCGGGTGGTCGGCCGCGTCCTGGCCTGAACCGGCCGCGTCCCGGCCTGAACCGGCCGCGTCCTGATCCGAGCCGGCCGCGTCCCGGCCGGGGGCGGGACCGTGCCCGCCGCGACCAGCAGGACCGGCTTCGCGGCCGCCTGCGCGGCGAGGTCCGCCACGCGGCGCCCAGGCCCGCCCGCCCGCGCCGGCCGGTGGCCCCTCCCGATCCGGCGGGCGGTCTCCCGGGCCGGGACGGTGGACCCCCCGGACGCGCCGTACAGCGCCTGCGCGCAGGCCGCGAGCAGGGAGTCCGCGGAGACGCCCAGCGGCACGGGGAGCAGCACGAGACCGCCCAGGAGCCGGTCCAGCGGGACCAGCCCTTCCCGCTCGGCCGAGCAGACGACGCACTCCTGGGCGTGCCGGGTGAAACGCTTGCGCCAGAGCGGCGCGGGCCTGCCGTTCCAGCCTCGGGCGATCGCCTCCAGGCCGGCACAGCGGGCGCTGGAGAGCGCGCGGACCACCGTCCGGGTGGCCTCCAGCCGCTCGCGCATGCGCTGCAGGCGCACGGCGGCGTGCCGCTCGTCGATCCCGAGGCCGGCCGCCAGCTCGGCGCGGGTCAGCTCTCCGGCGACCTCCAGCCACCACACCGACAGCAGCTCGCGGTCATCGTCCTCCAGCCACCGGGTCGCCTCCACGACCTCGCGCCGCTGGCCGGACAGGCCGAGCCGGAGGATGGTCAGGCCGACGAAGTCGGCCCCCGGATCGGCCGGCTCCGGCACCTGGTCCAGCCCGGCGGACGGCATCGCCTGCCAGGCGATCCGGCGGTCGTAGACCTGGCGCATGGCGATGGAGATCAGCCAGGAACGGAAGGCCGCGGGGGTCGGCCAGCCCGGGCAGGCCCGCCACGGCCCGCAGCATCGTCTCCTGCACCACGTCTCCTGCACCACGTCTCCTGCACCACGTCGTCCACGCCGTGGTGGCCGTTCATCGCCCGGCCGACGACGTTGTACACCAGCGGCAGGTGGTCCCTGACGATGATGGCCAGTGCCCGGGGGTCTCCGTACCGCGCCGCCGCCACCGTCGCGGCGTCGTATGAGCGGTTCATGCGTGCTCGTCACCTCAGGTCATCGCTTCACGGGCCCCTCCTGTCACACGAGGCCCTGATTAGCAGACCTGGGAGCAGACCATCACATAACGGGAATTTGAAGAAATCTTGACCTAAGATCCGATTCACCCGAAATGATCTGTGGTCCCGGCCGTCCGCGGAGCACACGCGGCGGCCCGTCCGGAGCGGCGCCGCACCGGCGCCTCACCTCCCCGCCCGTGCCGCACCGGTGCGCGAGCTCCGTCTCACCGGTGCGCGACCGGGGCGAGGTGGGCGGTGAACCACTCGCGGGCGAACTCCGAGACGGTCTCCAGCGCACCCGGCTCCTCGAACAGGTGGGTGGCGCCGGGCACGATCCGCAGGCTGGCGGCACAGCGGAGCCGCCGCTGCGCCGCCCGGTTGAGGTCGAGCACCGCCTCGTCCCGCCCGCCCACGATCAGCAGGGTCGCGGCCCGTACGGCCGGCAGCCGGTCCCCCGCCAGGTCGGGCCGCCCGCCCCGGGAGACGACCGCGGCGACCTCGCAGTCCGGGTCGGCGGCCGCCCAGAGCGCGGCGGCGGCGCCGGTGCTGGCCCCGAAGTAACCGACCGGGAGCCCCCGGACCGCCCGGTGGCCGCGCAGCCAGCCGGTCACCCGGGCGAGCCGGCCGGCCAGCAGGGGCACGTCGAAGACGTTCCCCCGGTCGAGTTCCTCGTCCGGGGTGAGCAGGTCGAACAGGAACGTGGCCAGACCGGCCCGGTGGAGCGCCGCCGCGACCTGGCGGTTGCGGGGGCTGTGCCGGCTGCTCCCACTGCCGTGCACGAACACCACGACCCCCGCGGCCCCCTCCGGCACGGCGAGCCTGCCGGGCAACCGCACCCCGCCGGCGTCCGCCCCGACCTCCTCGGCGAAGGCGGAGCCGCGCGCCCCGGCCGCCCGTTCCCCGGCCCCGCTCCCCGCCGGCCGATCCGCCGCTCCGGCCCGGCTCCCCGCGGGAGCACCCGCACCGGCCGCGTCCCCGGCAGGCCCATCCGCCCCTGAGGCGGCGGCGTACGCGGCCGCGGCCCGCTGGAGCAGCTCCACCACCTGCGCGTCGGAGGTCTGCTCGAAGTCGGTGTACCAGGCGCCGATGGCGAACAGGTCGGCGGGCGCGTGCAGGCACACCACCTCGTCGGCGACCCCGCGCAGACTCTCGATCGCGTCCGGCGCGCCGACGGGGATCGCCGACACCACCCGCGCGGCACCGTGCGCCCGCGCGACCCGGCAGGCCGCGCGGGCGGTGCCGCCCGTCGCGATCCCGTCGTCCACCACGACCACGGTGCGCCCCTCCAGGCTCACCGGGGGGCGGTCACCGCGGAACCGGCGGGCCCGGCGGTCCAGCTCGTCGCGCTCTCGCCGCTCCACCTGCGCCATCTCCCCGGGCGTGACGCCGACGGCCCGCACGACGTCGTCGTTGAGGACCCGTACGCCGCCCTCCCCGATGGCGCCGAACCCCAGCTCCGGCTGGGCCGGCACGCCGAGCTTGCGCACCACGATCACGTCCAGCGGAGCACCGATCTCCCGCGCCACCTCGAAGGCCACCGGGACGCCTCCCCTGGGCAGGCCCACCACGACCGCGTCCACGCCTCCGAGGCGTTCCCGCACCCGCGCGGCCAGGCGCATCCCCGCGTCACGACGATCGGCGAACATCACGATCACCTCCTGCCGGGCGGCCGCCTCCCCGGCCGCCCGCGGCGCTCACCGGGGCCCTACCCTCCCTCCTCCCGCACAAGCGCCTCCCGCGCCCCGCACAAGCACCTCCCCGCCCCCTCGCCCGCGCCCCCTCGCCCGCGCCTCCCGCGCGGACGGCTCAACTGGCGCCCCCGCCTGCCGATGGGGTCTCCGTAACGGGCCTGCGCGCCCGCTGGCAGGCCGTCTTCCGGGGGATGACATGAACCGACTGTTCTCTCCGCTGCTCGACGCACTGAAGCAGCTGGGCGTCGACCCGCAGGTGCTGGAGCGGGCGGCCGAGGAGGCCGAGAGCACCGGGCGCTCCCTGCGCGCGGTCCTCATCAACGACCACATCGTCACCGAGGGGCAGCTCACCGAGGCGTCGGCGATCGAGTACGGGATCAAGAGCGTCGACCTGGTCGGCTACCCGATCGAGCCCGCCGCGATGGCCAGGATCCCGCTCTCCCTGGTGCTGCGCCACCGCGTCCTCGGGCTGTCCCTGGACGAGGAGGCGGGCGAGATCACCGTCGGCATCACCGACCCGGGCGACGTGCTGGCCCTCGACGACGTGCGCGCGGCGACCGGGATGACGGTCCGCCCCGTCGTGGTGGCCCGCAGCGACCTGCGCCGCATCATGGACCGGCTCAAGCGCGAGGAGAACGACCTCGGCGAGATCGCCGAGTCGCTCCGCGCCGAGCAGCAGGGCGAGACGGTCTCGAACCTGAACTCCGTCGAGGAGGACGCGCCGATCGTCCGGTACGTCAACTCGCTGCTGGAGCAGGCCATCGCCAACCGCGCCTCCGACCTGCACCTGGAGCCGACCGAGCACGACATGCGGGTGCGCTACCGCATCGACGGCGTGCTGCACGAGGTCGACACCATCCCCCGGCACGTGCAGTCGGCCCTCATCTCCCGCCTGAAGATCATGTCGAACGTCGACATCACCGAGCGCCGGGTCCCGCAGAACGGCCGCATCACCGTCATGATCAACGGCCGGAAGGTCGACCTGCGGACCGCCACCCTGCCCACGGTGTGGGGCGAGAAGATCGTGCTGCGGGTCCTCGACACCGGCGGCATCAACCTCAGGCTCGACACCCTCGGCTTCACCGAGGAGAACCACCGGCGCTTCTCCGCCTCCTTCACCAAGCCGCACGGCATGGTGCTGGTGACCGGACCGACCGGTTCCGGCAAGTCGACCACGCTCTACGCCACCCTGGCGGCGATCAGCAACCCGACCGTCAACATCATCACGGTGGAGGACCCGGTCGAGTACCGCCTGCCCGGCATCAACCAGGTGCAGGTGGACCACAAGGCCGGGCTCACCTTCGCGGCCGTCCTGCCCGCGATCCTGCGCTCGGACCCCGACGTCGTGCTGATCGGCGAGATCCGGGACCGGGCCACCGCCCAGCTCGCCGTCGAGGCCGCCCTCACCGGCCACCTCGTGCTGTCCACCCTGCACACCAACGACGCGCCCAGCGCGGTCGTCCGGCTGACCGAGATGGGCATCGAGCCGTTCCTCGTCGGCTCGTCGGTCGACTGCGTGCTGGCGCAGCGGCTCGCGCGCCGGCTGTGCGACTGGTGCAAGGAGGAGTACGCCCCCGCGGAGGACGAGCTGACCGGCGCCGGCTGGCCGTACGGCCTGCTGCCCCGGCCGGAGCGGCTCTGGCGGCCGGTCGGCTGCCGCAACTGCGCCGGCACCGGGTACCGCGGCCGGATCGCGATCCACGAGGTCATGCCGATGACGCCGGAGATCGAGCGCCTCACCGTCCAGCACGCCTCCGCGACCGAGGTGCAGCGCGTCGCCGAGGCCCAGGGCATGCACGCGCTGCGCACCGACGGCCTGGTCAAGGCGGCCTCCGGCCAGACCTCCGTCCAGGAGGTCCTGCGCGTCGCCATCTGACGCGCGGCGCCGCCGCGGACGCGGAACGGCTCAGGTGGGGGTCCGCCCCGCCGATGGGCCCCGGCACAAGGACGTCAAGGAGAACCGATGGAGTCAGTTCAGGTGCCCGGCCACCCGGGAGAGGGCTTCGGGGACCCGCGCGCGGCCCTCAACGCGATGCTGGTGGCCCTGGTCGACGGGCGCGGTTCGGACCTGCACCTGACCGTGGGCGCGCCCCCCGCG
This sequence comes from Planomonospora alba, assembly GCF_039534085.1. NCBI lineage: Bacteria > Bacillati > Actinomycetota > Actinomycetes > Streptosporangiales > Streptosporangiaceae > Planomonospora > Planomonospora alba. The sequence goes on along the minus strand of NZ_BAAAUT010000009.1, from coordinate 128,749 downwards.
ATCCGGGTGGACGGCCGCCTCTTCCAGCTGCAGGGGTACGGCAGGCTCGCCCCCGCCGACACCGAGCGGCTGCTCCGCGCGGCCGTGACCCCGACCCAGTGGGAGCGCTTCGAGCGGAACCAGGAGCTCGACGTCGCCTACAGCATCGAGGGCGTCTCCCGCTTCCGCGCCAACTTCTACCGGCAGCGCGGCTCGTACGGCGCGGCCTTCCGCGCCATCCCGCACGACATCAGGCCGCTGGAGGAGCTGGGCCTGCCGGACGGCGTGGCGAGGTTCGCCCACCTGCCCCGCGGGCTCGTGCTGGTGACCGGGCCCACCGGCTCGGGCAAGACCTCCACGCTGGCCGGCCTCGTCGACCTGGCCAACCGCACCCGCTCGGGGCACATCATCACCATCGAGGACCCGATCGAGTTCCTCCACCCGCACAAGCGCTGCATCGTCAACCAGCGCGAGGTCGGCGCGGACACCCTGTCGTTCGCCGACGCGCTCAAGCACGCGCTCCGCCAGGACCCGGACATCATCCTCGTCGGCGAGCTGCGCGACCTGGAGACGACCTCCACCGCGCTGGCCGCCGCGGAGACCGGCCACCTCGTCCTGGCCACCCTGCACACGCAGAGCGCCGCGCAGACCATCGACCGCGTCATCGACATCTACCCGCCGCACCAGCAGCAGCAGGTCCGCACGCAGCTGTCCATGGCGCTGCAGGGCGTCGTCACGCAGGCCCTGGTCCCGCGGATGGACGGCTTCGGCCGCGCGGTCGTCGCGGAGATCATGATGGCCACCCCCGCGATCCGCAACCTGATCCGCGAGGGCAAGAACCACCAGATCCCGGCCTTCATGCAGTCCGGCGCGGGCGACGGCATGATCACGTTCGACCAGCACCTGTCCGAGCGGGTCCGGGACCGGGTCATCAGCTTCGAGCACGCCCTGGACGTCTGCCACTCGGCCGACGACCTCAGGCGCCTCGTCGGGCGGTTGTGACCATGGCCGTCACCAAGACCTTCGAGTACCAGACCGTCGGCCGCGACGGGAAGCGGGCCAAGGGCACGATCGAGGCCGCCAACCAGGCGGCGGCCGTGCAGCAGCTGCGCCACCAGGGCCTCGTCCCCGTCTCCGTCACCGAGGGCGGCTCGCTGCTCCGGCGGGAGATCACGATCCCCGGGCTCGGCGGCCGCACCACGCTGAAGGACCTGGCCGTCTTCGCCCGCCAGTTCGCGACCATGAGCGCCTCCGGCATGTCGCTGATCCGCTCCCTCGGCGTGCTGGAGGACCAGGCGGCCAAGGCCTCGCTGAAGAAGGCGGTCGGCGAGGTCCGCACGGACATCGAGGCGGGCATCTCGCTCTCGGCGGCGCTCGGCCGGCATCCCAAGGTCTTCCCGGCGATCATGGTGGCGATGGTCCGGGCCGGCGAGACCGGCGGTTTCCTGGACAGCGCGCTGGAGCGCATCGCGGTCACCTTCGAGAAGGACGCCGCCCTGCGCGGGAAGATCAAGGCTGCGATGACCTACCCCGTCATCGTCCTGATCTTCACCGCGATCCTCGTCGCGGCCGTGCTGGCCTTCATCGTCCCCATCTTCGAGGAGATGTTCACCCAGTTCGGCGGGGAGCTGCCGCTGCCGACGCGGATCCTCGTCGACGCCAGCCACAGCCTGCTCTGGTCGGGTCCGCTGGCCCTCGGCGTGATCGTCGGCGGGACCCTCCTCCTCCGGCGGGGACTGCGGACGAAGCCGGCGCTCCGGCTCGCCTTCGACCGCCTCAAGCTCCGCCTGCCGGTCTTCGGACCGCTCTTCACGAAGATCGCCATCAGCCGGTTCACCCGCAACCTCGGCACCCTGCTCGGCGTCGGCGTGCCGGTCATGCAGGCGCTGGAGGTCGTGGGCGCCACCACCGGCAACGCGGTCGTCGGCGAGGCCACGAAGGAACTGCAGGCGGCCGTGCGCGACGGCCTGCCCATGTCGACGCACCTCGGCCGGCACCCGGTCTTCCCGCGCATGGTCGCGCAGATGATCGAGGTCGGGGAAGAGAGCGGACAAATCAGTCAGATGCTCGACAAGGTTGCCGATTTCTATGACCGAGAGGTCGACGCGGCAGCCGAGTCCCTGACCTCCGCCATCGAGCCGCTCATGGTCATCGTCATGGGCGTCGCGGTCGGCGGCATGGTCCTCTGCCTCTACCTGCCGATGTTCACCGTCTACCAGAACATCCAGGGCTGACGAGGCCCCTCAGGCTTTCCGTGCGCGCCACGGAAACACCCGGCCGCACGGCCGGGCCGGCGCCGGGCGACCGCCCGGAGGCCGTTTCCACCCCACCGAGTCACAGGAGGCTCACCATGAAGGCAGCGCTGCAGGCGGCGCTCCGGCGTATGCAGAAGCGCGCGCACGGCGACCGCGGCTTCACCCTGATCGAACTGCTCGTCGTCGTCGTCATCCTCGGCGTCCTCGTCGCCATCGCGATCCCGGTCTACATGAACTACACCAAGGGCGCGGCGGACAAGGCCGCCCAGTCCGACGTGCGCAGCGCCATCACCACCGTGGAGAACTTCTACACGATGAAGGGCAAGTACCCGGACAGCGCGCCGGACAACAAGAAGACCTTCGTCCTCAAGCTCGCCACCGCCGACACCACGGAGAAGGTGAACGTCTCCGAGGGCACCACGCTGTCCTACGTCAAGGAGAGCAGCGGCTACCTCATCTGCGCCAAGAACAGCGGCGGCAACGACGACGGGGTGTACCTGTACAACAGCGCCGAGGGCGGCTCCGTGGCGAAGAAGACGGGCATCTCCGAGACGACCTGCAAGTGACCCCCTGCCGGCGGGGCGGCACGCGCACCGCGCGCCGCCCCGCCGTACCCCCGGAAGACCGCGCCGAGGAAGGAGAGACCCGATGGACACGCTCGTGACCGCCCTGGCAGGCGTGCTCGGCCTGCTCGTCGGCTCCTTCCTCAACGTGGTCGTCCACCGGGTGCCGCGGGCCGAGTCGCTGCTGCGGCCCGGCTCGCACTGCCCCCGCTGCCAGGCCCCCGTCCGGCCCTGGCAGAACGTCCCGGTGCTGAGCTGGCTGGCACTGCGCGGCCGGTGCGCCGCCTGCGCGGCGCCGATCAGCCTCCGCTACCCGCTGGTCGAGCTGGCCACCGCGCTGCTGTTCGCCGCGGTGGCCGCCCGGATCGGCACGGCCCCCGACCTGCCCGCCTACCTCTACCTCGCGGCGGTCGCGGTGGCCCTCTCCCTGATCGACTTCGAGGTGAAGCGGCTGCCGGACGTGATCGTCCTGCCCTCCTACCTCGTCGCCGCCGCGCTGCTGGCCCCCGCGGCGGCCGCGGGCGCCGGCTGGGCACCGGCCCTGCGCGCCCTGGCCGCGATGGCCGTGCTGTTCGCCTTCTACTTCGCGCTCGCCTGGTTCCACCCGGGCGGCATGGGCTTCGGCGACGTGAAGCTCGCCGGCCTGCTCGGCCTCTACCTCGGCTGGCTGGGCTGGGGCGCGGTCGTCGTCGGCACGTTCGCCGCCTTCCTGCTCGGCGGGCTCGCCGGGGCGGTGCTGCTGGCCACCGGCCGGGCCGGCCGGAAGACGGCCGTGCCGTTCGGCCCGGCCATGCTCGCCGGGGCCCTGCTCGCCCTGTTCGCCGCCGGGCCGATCACCGCCTGGTACGGCGGGCTCCTGGCGCCGTCCGCCTGACCTGTCCGTTCCCGACCACGACGAGGAGCACCTGATGGCCACCGTCACCCCCATCGGCCTGGACATCGGCTCGATGTCGATCCGCGCGGTGGAGACCGCCCGCGGCAAGGACGGTCCGGTCGTCACGCGCGCCGGCATGGCGCCGCTCCCGCCGGGCGTCGTGCAGGGCGGCACCGTCCACGACGCCAAGCCGCTCACCGCCGAGCTGAGGCGGCTCTGGTCGACGGCGAAGTTCCGCACCCGCAAGGTCGTGCTCGGCGTGACCAACCCGCAGACCGTGGTCCGCGAGATGTCCGTGAGCAACCTGCCGCCCCGCGAGCTGCGCGCGTCCCTGCCGTTCCAGGTGCGCGACGCGCTGCCGCTCCCGCCCGACCGGTCGCTGCTCGACTTCTTCCCGCTGGAGGACCCGGGCGGCAAGGAGACGGTCCGGGGGCTGCTGATCGCCGCGCCGAAGGAGGCCGTCGTCGACATGGTGCGCGCCGTCGAGGACGCCGGGCTGCACGTCGCCCGCGTGGACCTGGCCTCGTTCGCGCTGCTGCGCGCCGTCTCGCGCCTGGACGCGCAGGTGGAGGCCATCGTCGACATCGGCGCCGGCGCGACGAGCGTCGTCGTGCACGACGACGGCGTGCCGCTGATCGTCCGCACCATCCCCCGGGGCGGCGCGGAGGTCACCCAGACCGTCGCCACCCGGCTCGGCGTCGACCTGGCGCAGGCCGAGGACCTCAAGCGCCGCGTCGGCGTGCGCGGCGACCTGGAGGGCGGCGACGCCGAGGCCGCCGACGTCGTCCGCGAGGCCGTCCGCCCGCTGATCGGCGAGATCCGCACCTCCTTCGCCTACCTCGGCTCCGGCAGCCGCCCCACCCGGGTCGCCCGGGTGGCCCTGTCCGGCGGCGGCGCGCTGCTGCCCGGCCTCGTCGAGAGCCTGCACGCGCAGCTCGGCATCGACGTGGCGTTCACCGACCCCGCGGTGCGGCTGCGCCGCGGCCGCCGCGACAAGCACGACGGCCTCGACCGGTTCCGCCCGGCCGCCGCCGTCTCGATCGGCCTCGCCCTGGGAGCGGCAGCCTGATGACCACGACCCTCACCCCGCCCGACTCCGCGGCGGCCCCGCAGAGCCCGTTCCGGATGCTGTCCGTCGCGGCCGACCTGCTTCCGCCGGAGATCGTGACCGCCCGGCGGGACCGCCGGGTCCGCGCCGCCGTACTGGCCGCCCTGCTGGTGTTCGCCCTGCTCCTGGCCGGCTGGTACGGCTCGGCCCGCCACGTGACCGCGCAGGCGGCGGACGAGGCGGCCGCCGCCCAGAGCGCCCTGCAGGACCTCACCCGCCAGCAGCGGGAGTTCTCCGAGCTCGTCACCGTCCGGCAGCAGACGGAGGCCATCGACTCCCAGCTGTCGGCCCTGCTCGCCGACGACCTGTCCTGGGCCCGCCTGCTCTCCTTCGTGCGCAGGGCGGCCCCCGACGGGGTCGCGGTCACCAGCCTCAGCGCGAAGATCACCGAGCGGGAGGCCGGCGGCGGGGCCGCGGCCGGCGCCGACCGGCTGAACACCTCGGGCGAGACGCTCGTCGGGGAGCTGAGCATCACGGGCACCGCCGGCGGCAAGCAGGCCGTCGCCGAGTACGTCGCCGCGCTCGACGAGGTGGACGGCCTGGGCAACGCGCTGCTCACCGACGCGCGCGAGCAGGACCCCGGGGTGGGGTTCGCCGTGCGGGTCGACGTCACCGGCGCCGCGCTCGGCGGCCGGTACACCACCGGCGCCGGGGAGGGCGACTGATGTTCGCGGGACGCAAGGACCGGCTCTGGATCATCGGCGGCCTGCTCGCCGCCGCCCTCCTGCTGGCCGCCGGCTGGTTCCTCCTCGTCAGCCCGGAGATGGACGGGGCCGACCGCCTGCGCGGGGAGGCCGAGACCAGCGAGGTGCAGATGGCGACCCTGCGCAGCAAGCTCGCCGACCTGCGGCGGGAGAACGACGACCTGCCCCGCTACCGGGCCGGGCTGGAGACGGCGCGCCAGGCGCTGCCGACGACGGCCGACTCGGAGCGGTTCCTGCGCCAGCTCCAGCGGGCGGGCGAGGCGGCGGGCGCCTTCGTGCAGGGCGTCAACGTCGGCGACCCCGTCCAGATCGAGGTGTCCGGCACCGCGATGCACTCCCTGCCCGTCGCCGTGACCGTCACCGGCGGCGCCGCCGAACTGGAGGCGTTCCTGGAGGAACTGCAGGAGGAGCAGCCGCGGGCCGTGCTGGTCACCAGCCTCACGGCCGAGGCGGGCGACGGCGGCACGTTCGCCGACGGGCTGAGCGCCGTGGTCAACCTGAAGATCTTCGTCGCCCCGCAGAGCGGGGACGCGGCCCCCGCCGAGGGCACCGCCGCTCAGGGTTCCTGACCGGTCCCTGACCGCCCCCTGAGCAGCAGGGCTCCTGACCGACCCCTGAGCGGCCCGGCCCCTGAGCAGCAGGGCTCACCGACCCCTAAACAGCGGCCCGGCGCGGCCGATCAGCAGTGACAAGCCCTGTTCCGGGGTGGAGCACCCGCCCCCGCCCGGAACGGAACCCCGGACGGACCCCAGGAGGCGTGATGCCAGCCGGTCGAGCCCGCCGTACGGCCGGGCCGCGGAGCACGCCCGCGGCCCCCGCCGCCGGCCGCCGCCGGGCGCCCGCCCGCCGTACGGCCGCGCGCCGAACGGCCATGCGCGGGACGTCCGGCACGGTCGCGCGCGGGACGCCCGGTGCGCCCGCCCGCCGCATGACGGGCGCGGCGGCCCGCCGTGCGCCCGTGCGCGGTGAGGCCGGGTTCACCCTGGTGGAGGTGCTGGTCTCCATGGTGGTGATCGGCATCGTCATGTCCGCGCTGACGGTGTTCTTCACCAACTCGCTGAGCTTCACCGGCCGCCAGCGCAGCCAGCAGGTCGCGGTCCAGCTGGCCGGTGACGGCGTCGAGCGGGTGCGCGCGCTCAAGGGCTCGGCGCTGCCCTCCGGCCGGGGCGAGAGCGCCACGATGACGCAGTGGAACGGCGCCCCGCCCGCCGTGGCCCCCTACCTGCGGACGATGGAGCCCGCCTGGGACAAGTTGGCGGAAGGATCCGCCGGCGCCTCCGCGCCGCTGCCGACCTCGCCCGAGACCACCACGGTCAACGGGACGGACTACGACCGCTCCTGGTACGTCGGCCGCTGCCGCCAGCAGGCCGGGGACACGACGGGCCTGTCCTGCGAGCACCCCGACTCCCCCGACCCCGCTCCCGGCAAGGCGGACATCGCGTTCTTCCGGGTCGTCGTCGCGATCTCCTGGCCGCAGAAGGACTGCCCCGACGGGCGGTGCACCTACGTCACCTCGGCTCTGACCAGCCCGTCCGCCGAGCCGGTCTTCAACACCAACCGGCCGCCGCCCGCCGCGGGCGATCCCGAGGCGCAGCACGGCTACGTGGGCGACGCCGCGAACCTGCAGCTCACCGCGACCGGCGGGCGGCTCCCGCTGACCTGGAAGGCCACCGGCCTGCCCGGCGGGCTGAGCATCTCCGAGGGCGGCCTGATCACCGGCACGCCGACGAAGCCGGGGACCTTCACCGTGACGGCCACCGTCACCGACCGGCGGCAGGACGCCGACGGCACCCGGTTCACCTGGACCGTGTACACCCCGCCCGCGCTCGCCGGGCCCGGAGACCAGAAGACCTTCCGCGGTGAGAAGGTCTCGCTGGAGCTGACGGCGACCGGCGGGCGGGCCCCGCTGACCTGGTCGGCGACCGGCCTGCCCGCGGGCCTGGCGATCGACGCGGCCACCGGGACCGTCTCCGGCGTCCCGCAGACCAGGCAGACCACGCCGGTGACCGTGAAGGTCACCGACAAGGGAGGCAGGACCGACACCGTGGCGTTCGACTGGGAGATCCTGGAGCGGGCGCTGGAGCTCGCCGACGCACAGCCGAGGACGAACCTCGTCCGCGACCGCGTGGACGGGCTCCGGATCCCGGCGAACGGCGGCACCGGCCCGTACACCTGGCGGGCCGAGAACCTGCCCGCGGGCCTGGCGATCGACGCGGACACCGGCGAGATCTCCGGCACCGTCCGGCAGGGGACCCGGTACCTCACCACGGTCCGCGTCAAGGACCGCACCGGCGCGGAGGCGTCCACCACGTTCCCGTGGCGGGTCCTGAAGCGGCGGCAGAACGACCTCACCCTGGTGCTCCCGGACCCGGACGACCCCGACCAGGTCAGCACCGCCGGCCGGCCGCTCCGGCTGCCGTTGGAGGCCACGGGCGGGAGCAACAGCGGCTACGACGTCTGGGCGGCGAAGGGGCTGCCGCCGGGGCTGACCATCGCCTCCACCGGCAGGCACCACGGGGTGATCTCCGGCAGCCCGGACGCCCCGGGCACCTACACCGTCACGCTGACCGTGACGGACTCGCCCCGCAAGACGGCGACGCTGATGTTCACGTGGAGGGTGCGGTGACGAGCGACCGGCCGCTCCCCCGGCGGGCCCGCCCCGCCGGGGACGACGGGATCTCGCTGATCGAGGTCGTGGTGTCCCTCGGTGTCCTGGGCGTGCTGATGGCGGTCTTCACGGCCGGCGTCCTGCAGGTCTACCGCGCCGTCAGCACCACCGAGTCGGTGGCGTCGGCCCAGTCCCAGCTGCAGGTCGCCTTCCAGCGGCTGGACAAGGAGATCCGCTACGCGTCCTGGATCTCCGAGCCGAGCGCCCCGGTCCGGGGCCGCCGGTACGTGGAGTTCACCGCCGAGGACCCGGCCACCGGCCGGCCCCAGTGCAGGCAGCTCCGGCTGGACCTCGGCCGGGGCGTCCTGCAACTGGTGCGCTGGACGCCGGGCTCCCCGCCCGCGGAGGGCGCGCCGGGTGAGACGCTGGCCTCGTCCATCGTGACCGACGGCCTCGCCGTACAGCCCCCCTCCGGTACGGCGAAGCCCCCCTTCGTCCTGCAGCGGGCCGGGTCCACGCCGGTCCGCGACGGCGGCGGGTCCGTCGGCGCCGACTTCACCCCCGACTTCCAGCGGCTGGAGCTGCACCTGACCGCCCGCGTCGGCACCGCGGAGAACGCCGGCACCGCGAACCTCGATGTCGCCTTCACCGCCCTGAACACCTCCAGGGAGACCCCCGCCCGCAACGTCTGCTCCGAAGGGAGACCGTCGTGATCCGCACGCCGATGCGCGGCCGCCGGCCGTGGAACGCTCCCGCCGGAGCCCGCGGCCGGACCTCCGCCCGGACCTCCGGCCCGGGTTCCGACCGGGGGTCGATGCCCCTGGCCCTGCTGCTCACCCTGGTCGGCGTCTCGCTGAGCGCGCTGCTGGTGCCGGTGGTGCTCGGCCAGATGTCCGCCACCCGGGACGTCTCGGAGCGCGTCCGCGCGCTGCACGCCGCGCAGAGCGGCATCGACGTCGCGCTCGGGCAGATCCGCGCCGCCGCGGACGCCGAGGGCAACGGCCTGGTGGAGATGCTGCCGGGGTGCGAGCTCTCCGGCGTCCTGCCGGAGGACGGCGCGGGCTCCCCGCGCTACCGGGTGAGCATCACCTACAAAAACGCCGACGGCGCCGAGATGGGCTGCGCCCCGCTGGACGTGCCGTCCACCGCGCTGCTCTCCTCCACCGGCACCGAGGCGCCGGACGGCGCCTTCGGCCCCGGCACCGAGGGGACCCGGACGATCGAGGCGACGTACGCGTTCCAGACCACCAACGCCAACATCGTCGGAGGGGCGATCCCCGTCGCCCAGCCCACCGTCTCCCAGCTGTGCATGGACGCCGGTCCCGACGCCTCGCCCACGAGCGGCGCCGACCTGCTGATGCGGCCGTGCCGGACCGGCGCCGGTGAGCAGCGCTTCGCCTACACCGAGGACCTGAGCCTCAAGCTGGTCGGCTCCGAGGACCCCGACGGCGACGCCCCGCTGGGCAAGTGCCTCGATGCGGGCTGGCCGCAGAAGAGCGGCGCCGCCGTGGAGTTCCGGCCCTGCGAGAACCGCACCCCGCGGCAGCAGTGGAGCCTCAACGACAACTCCAACTTCCAGGGCACGAGCAACGGCGTCGCCGTGAACGGCCTCTGCTTCAACGTGAAGAACCCCGGCTCGGCCGGGAGCCCCGTCGTGCTGGGCTCCTGCGGCGGCACGCTCAACAAGCAGGTCTTCCGCCCGGAGACCGGCGTCGGCACGGGCATGGCGGGCCGCGCCACCGGGCAGCTCGTGAACTTCGAGCAGTTCAGCCGGTGCCTGGACGTCACGGACTTCCAGGTCACCAAGGCATACATGATCGTCTGGTTCTGCAAGCAGGCACCCGACGGAAACGTCCGCTGGAACCAGAAGTGGTCGTTCCCCGAGGTCGCCGCGCCCGAGGCCAGCGCCACCGGCCGCATCCGCACCGTCAACGACAGCAGAGCCGGGTACTGCCTGCGCAGCCCCGGCTCCACCGCGGCCAACCAGTACGTCACGCTGACCGCCTGCAACGCCACCGGCTGGCTCCCGGAGAACCTCACCTGGACCGTGTACGGCGACACCGGCGACTACACCACCAGCTACCGCATCATGGACGGCTACGGGAACTGCCTGACCCCGACGGACCTGGACGCGCTCAAGCCCGACACGCACAGCGACGGCACCAGCAAGGCGAAGGTGGCCGTCTGCGACGGCTCCGAACTGCAGAAGTGGAACGCCCCGCCCAACCTGAACCGGCCGCTGCCGCTGACCGACATCATGGAGAGGTGACCGGCCGGGGCGGGCCGCTCCGGCCGGGGACGCCCGCGGGCTCCGCCGCGGCACCGGCACCGGTGCCGCGGCTCGGTGACTCGGTGACTCGGTAGGTCAGTGGTGTCGGTGACTCCGTGGGTTGGTGGATCGGCGGGTCAGTCGAAGTCGAGCCCGCCCGTCCTGGTCCGCTTCAGCTCGAAGAACTTCGGGTACGCGGCCAGCTCCCGCGCCGCGTCGAACAGCCGGCCGGCCTGCTCGCCCCGGGGGATGGCCGACAGGACGGGCCCGAAGAAGGCGACCTCGTCGATGTGGATCGTCGGGGTGCCGACCTCGTCGCCCACCGGCTCCATGCCCCTGCGGTGGCTCTCGCGCAGCGCCTCGTCGTAGTCGGTGACGCCGGCCGCCCCGGCGAGCGAGGCCGGCAGCCCGAGCTCCTCCAGGGACTCGGCGACGACCGCCGCGAAGTCCTTGTTCTTCTGGTTGTGGATCCTCGTCCCCATCGCGGTGTAGAGGTCCCGCAGCACCTCGTCGCCGTGCTTCTGCGCGGCGGCGATCGCCACGCGGACCGGCCCCCACGCCCGGTCGCAGAACTCCCGGTACCACTCCTCCAGCTCGCGGTGCTCGTTGAGCACCGAAAGGCTCATCACCCGGAAGTGCAGGTCGATGTCGCGGACCCGCTCGACCTCGAGGATCCACCGCGACGTGATCCACGCGAACGGGCAGGCGGGGTCGAAGTAGAAGTCCACCCGGGGGCGCCCGGCTTCCTGCGACGGTGCCATCATGCTCCTGCTCTCCACGTCCTTGCCGCCGGGCGGCCTTCCCCGGCGGACCGCCTTCCTCGGCGGGCCGGAACACCGTACCAACGGGACCACCCGTCCCCCGCGGCACCCGGTGGTGCGGCCCTGCCGTACCGGGCGGCGTGCGCACGCGGCACGGCAGGGCCGTACGGGCGGCGCGCGCGCGGAACGGCCCCGCCGGCACCGGGCGGCGCGGACGCACCGGACGGCGCGCCCGCGCCGGGTGACGACCGACACCGGGAATCGGCCTAAAAACCGGCCGGCGCCGTCCGATGAGACCCCTGTGAACCACGCGCGCCCTCGGACGGGCCTCCCTCTCGCGGGACCCGCCGTCCTGCTCCTCGGCATCCTCGTCCTCGCCCTTGCCCTCGCCGGCCAGCAGCGCTTCGCCGCGATCGCGGCGGTGCCGCTGGGCGGCGCGGCGGTGCTCCTGGCGCAGCGGCGGGAACGGCGGCGGGTCCGGTCGTTCCGGCAGGCCGTCGAGGCCGTGCTCGCCTCCGGTGACCGCGACGCGCGCCTCGGCTCCGGCCGCGGCGGCGAACTGGACGAGCTGGGCCGCGTCGTCGACGGCATGCTCGGCACGATCGCCGCCCAGCGGGCGGAGCTGGACCAGGCCACCGCCGCCCGGGAGGAGCAGCTGCACGCCATGTACACCGAGCGGCGGCTCAACGAGCAGCAGGCTCGCGAGCGCGCCCAGAAGATGATCAACAGCAGCATCTCGGCCGTCATGGAGGAACTGCGGGTCGTGGCCGACAAGACCGAGGAGCTGCGCGTCACCGCCGGCACCATCGACGAGCAGGTCGGCCTGACCGACGCCGTCACCCACCGCGTCGTCGAGCGGGGGCGCCTGGCCGGCGACACCATCGGGCAGCTGGAGGCGAGCCTGCGCAAGGTGGAGGGGATGACCCAGATCATCTCGGGCGTCGCCGCGCAGACCCATCTGCTCGCGCTGAACGCGACGATCGAAGCCGTCCACGCGGGCGAGGCGGGCAGCGGGTTCGGCGTGGTGGCCGACGAGGTCAAGGAGCTGGCCACGGCGACGACCCGCTCGACCGACGAGATCACCGCGGTCGTCCGCTCCCTGGAGGAGAACGCCGGCGCCATGATGCGGGCGCTCACCGAGATGACCGGCGGCGTCGGCGACCTCGACGAGGCGACCTCGCAGGTCGGCGTCATCACCCGGCGGCAGGGCTCCAGCGTCCACCTGCTCCAGGAGTCCCTCGACCGGGCGATGCGGCGGATCTCGACCATGGCGCGCCTGAGCGAGCAGCTCGAACGGCGCAACGCGCCGCGTGCGCCGATCAGCGGGAAGACCCGGATCCACACGGCGGACGGCGGCCACCCCGCACACCTGGTCGACGTGAGCACGACCGGCGCCCACTGCTCCGTCCGGCGGGACACCCCCCTCGCGACGGGCGACCTCGTCGAGGTCGACCTCCCGCTGCCGGGCGGGCGGCCCCTGACGCTGAGCGCCACCGTCGTCCACCGCAGGACGCACGACGACACCGCGGAGATCGGCCTGCAGTTCACGAAGGTCCCGCAGGCCGTGGAGGAGCGCATCCACCGCTACGTCATCACGGCCCTCAGCGAACTCGACTGACAGGCGCGCCACGCGCCCGAGCCGCCGGGCGGCTCCCGTCAGCTCCCGGCGGCCTCCCGGGCCGCCCGCTCCAGCCGCTCCCGGTAGCCCTCCCACCACGCCCGGTCCTGCGCGGGCAGGTTGTCGTTGCCCTGCTGCAGCCCGGCCGCCCCGTCGACGAGCTCCCGGACGATGTCGGCGTGCCCGGCGTGCCGGTGGAGCTCGGTGGCGACGTGGACCAGGATCCGGTGGAGCGTCACCTCGTTGCGGCCCTCCGGCCACCACGGCACACGGCCGACCGCCTCCAGCTCCAGCGCCTCGATCGTCGCGTCCGCGTGCGCCTGCACCCGGCGGTAGAACCCGACGATGTCCTCGCGCGTCTCGTCTGCGGTCGCCCACATGTCCGCGTTGGGCTCGGCCTCCTCCGAGAACCAGGGCGGCGCCTCGACGGGACGTCCGAAGACGAGGCCGAAGTAGCCGAGCTCGACACCGGACGCGTGCTTGACCAGCCCCAGCAGGTTGGTGCCGGTCGGCGTCAGGGGGCGGCGGACGTCGTACTCCGAGAGCCCGTCGAGTTTCCACAGCAGGGCCTCGCGCGCGCTCCGCAGGTAGCGGTGGAGGTCCGATTTCGGGTCTGATCCGGTCATGCCCGGCATCCTCCCAGGCGGCACCGACACCCGCCATCCGCCGTCCACCGTCCGCCGTCCGGAAAGGGACCGGAAGGCAGCGGCGGGCCACGCGGTCGCCGCCCGTGTGCCGCCGGGCCACCGTACGGGCCGCGTCCTCCCGGCCCGCGGCCCGTGGTGTCGGCGGTGTCCGCGGCAGACGGCCACCGGCCGGTGGCCGTGCGGCTGTGCGGCTGTGCGGCTGTGCGGCTGTGCGGCTGTGCGGCTGTGCGGCGCGGCGGCCGTGGGCCGCCGCGCCGCGGGTGCGGTGTCCCGGTCCGGGATCAGCCTGCGCTGCAGGAGACCGTCGGCCAGGTCCAGTTGCCGTTGTGCTGGATCGTCACACCCCAGTTGTTGCCGCTGCCGTTGGGTCTGGCGGTCAGCACCTGCGCGCTGGGGTAGGAGGCGCTGACGTTCCAGGTAGCGATGATCTTCGCCGGGGACGGCACGTTCATGGTCACGGTCCAGTTGCTCGAACCGCTGACCGAGACGTTGAGGTTGTACCGGTCGCTCCACTGCTGACCCGCGGACAGCGACGCGGTGCAGCCACCGCCGCCGGGGTTGCCGCCGGGATCGCCGCCCCCGGGGTTGCCGCCGGAGGAGCCGCCCACCGTGATGTTGGAGCTCCCGCTGCTCTGGTATCCCTCCGTCGCCATGATCATGTAATCGTGGCTGCCCAGGTTCATCCCGTGGCGGGCCCACGCGTCGAAGTGGTTGCCGGAGGTGATGGTCCCGCCCGTCCGCTTCGACTGCCGGACGCTCCAGTACTGCTTGAAGGTCCTGGTGCCCTCGATGGAGGGGGCGTTGGTCCGCGTCGTCTCGTAGATGTCGTACGTACCGCCGTCGCTGGTGACCGTGCCCTTGTACGTTCCCGTGGGCCGGTAGGTGCCCCAGTTGTCGACGATGTAGTACTCCACGAGCGGGTTCCTCGTCCACCCGTAGAGGGTCAGGTACGCGTTGCCGGACGGGTTGAAGCTGCCCGAGTAGCTCACGCTCCTGCGCCCGCCGGTGCTCCAGCCCTTGCCGGCGACGAAGTTCCCGGTGTTGCGCCATGAGGTGCTGTAGTTGCCGCCGGACCCCAGCTCCATGGAGACCGTCCCGGGACTGTCGGTCCAGAACGAGTAGAAGTAGCCGTTGTTGTTGCCGGTCTGGTTGGACGTGACGGGGGCCGCGTTGGCGGTGCCGGGTGCCAACGCCACGACCAGCGCCACGACCGCGGCGCAGGCACGGCCGAAGAGCAGCCCGGCGCGGCCGCGTCCGCGGCCTGCCGGGCGGGCGGGGACGTCGTTCATGTGCGTGCTTCCTCCTCGTGAAGGCCGACGGGGACCGGCGGCACGGTGCGCCCTGCGGGACCGTCGGCGGCCGGAGTGACGACCACCGCACGCAGGCGCCGTACGGCGCGGCGGAGGCCGGCCGCTCGTCGTGCGGCCGACGCCCGGAGGACCGGACCGCGGCAGGTCTCCGGATCGACAGGGGTGGGGTCCGTCGATGGCGACAGTGTTCGCCCGGCCTTGAAAGTTGTCAACGATGCCCGAAAAGTGAAGGTGATCAAATGAGTGCGTTAATCCTAGACAATGGCCTTCCTCGATAAATCATGCCTGGACATTGAGGCGTGAAAGTTTCGCGTGATCTCCGAAATACACGCGGGTGCGGATCTCCCACGGCCGCCTTTCTCCGCCCTCATGATGGCGACACGCGTCACTGGCGAAGCGCCGGGCCGCCGCCTCGGAGCCCTCCCGCGCGGCCGGCCGTACCGACCGGCGCGGGCATCCGCCGATGACCACCCGGACGGCCGGAGGGACGCCTCCGAACCCGGTGACCGGCCCGATGCCTGGCCCCGGGCCGGTCACCGGCTCCGCTCAGTGGAACCGCCCGGGCTCGTAGCCGCCGGCCGGCTGCCGGGCGATGACGTTCAGCCGGTTCGCCGCGTTCATGAAGGAGATCAGGACCACCAGCGCGGTGAGCTGCTCCTCGTCGTAGTGCTCGGCGGCGCGTGCCCACACCTCGTCGCCGACCCCGCCGGCCGCGTCCGCGACCCGGGTTCCCTCCTCCGCCAGCGCCAGCGCGGCGCGCTCGGCCTCGGTGAAGACCGTGGCCTCCCGCCACGCCGCCACCAGGTTCAGCCGCACCGAGGTCTCGCCGCCGACGGCGGCCTCCTTGGTGTGCATGTCGATGCAGACGGCGCAGCCGTTGATCTGGCTCACGCGCAGCGCCACCAGCTCCTGCGTGGCGGCCGGCAGCGGCGAGTCCTTGAGCGCCCTGCCCGCCGACACGAAGTGCTTGAGGACCTTGCCGGCGGTCGGGGAGGTGAAGTAGTCCAGTCGCGCGTCCATGGTGTGCTCCTCTGTGGTCGTCAGTGGCTACACCCCCGAGACGGTGCGGGCCGCCCCCCTGTGACACCGCCGGATGTGACCCGCGTCTCACGTCCGCCGGAGCACGCCGACCGACGGGTCCGGCGTCGGCCGCCCCGCCCGGGAGCAGGGACGCGCCACGGCCTCCGACGGAACCGCAGCGGTTCGGGACCAGGCGGGCGCCTGTCGCTCCGGAGGGTCTCGGCCGAGGTTCGAGCGGGACCGTGCACGCCTGTGCGGGCGGGTTTGAGTCTCAAGCCGCTTGAGATCCCATAGTGACGGTATGGACGACAACGAGCTGTACCCGATCGGGGACGTGGCGCGCCGGACCGGTCTGAGCGTCAGCGCCATCCGGTTCTACTCCGACGCCGGGGTCATCCCGCCCACACACGTGACCGAGGCGGGCCACCGGTTGTACGACATCCGCGCGATCGCCCGTCTGGAACTCGTCCGCACCCTCCGCGACCTGGACGCCGGACTGGACGACATCCGCCGGCTGCTCGACGGTGAGACGTCACTGCACGACCTCCTCGCAGCGCACCTGGAGCTCGTCGAGCGCCGGGAGCGTGCCCTGCGGGCCAGACGAGCCGTGCTGAGGACCCTCGTCAAGCAGGGGGGCACGGCCGCGCAGGCGGCCCTGATGCACAAACTCGTCTCGATGCCCGACGAGGAGCGCGAGCGGATCATCGACGACTTCTGGAACGAGGTCGGCGGAGACCTCGACGTCCCCCCCGGCTTCGTCGAGCGGTTGCGGACGATGCGGCCGCAGCTGCCGGAGGACCCCACCGCCGCCCAGCTCGAAGCATGGATCGAGCTGGCCGACCTGGTGCGGGACGAGGAGTTCCGCCGCGCGGTCCGCTCCTACCTCCAGGACACCTACGCCACGTTCCCGGGACGGCGCCTGGCCACCGCGCCGGTGTGGGACTTCGTCCACAGGGAGGGGGCGGAGATCGGGGAGGACATCTTGACGGCGTACCGTTCCGGGCTGCCGCCGGACTCTCCACGGACGCAGGAGCTGGTCGCTCGCATGGCGAACGCGGCCGCCGAGGTCGCCGGAGGGCAGGCCACGGCCGAGTCGCGTGAACGACTGGCCACGGCCTTCCTGCTGGTCGAGGAGATGCGACGTGAGGATCCCCAGGAGGAGGACCGGTACGACGCCACTCACGGCAGGTACCTGTCCCTGGTGGCCCTGATCAACGGGACACCGCCCAGCACGGGCGAGGAGGACCCCGCACTCTTCGCGTGGGTCGCGGCGGCTCTCCGTGCTCCGGCCCCGCGGGGGTGAGCCGGGCACGCCGGTGGGAGGTCGCCGCCGAGCGACGGACGACGGATCACGTAGGACGGCGGGCGGCGTAGGACGGCGGAGAAGCGGAGGACCGGGCGGATCACCGGCCGGATCGGGTCGGCGCCTTCCGCGCATGACCGGGCCCGGCGGAACCCGCCGTGGAAGCCCGATGTCAGTGTGCGGTTCTCATCCAGTCCGGCTTGACCGCCATCATCTGCGCGGTCTTGCCGGGACCCCGGTCGACGAGGTCTCCGAGCACCTCGTCCACGCGCTTCAAAGCGGCCTCGTCGATCGTCCTGCCGGACGCCGCGGCGTTCTCGGTGACCTGCTCGGGCCTGGTGGTACCGGCACCCACCGAGGAGACCCCCGGCTGCCGCAGCAGTAAGCGAGCAGCAGCGAGCCTACCGGGATCGCGAACAAGAACATCTCGATTCCGTACCAGTACGGATAGCTGGCCCACATTCAGGATGACGGCCGCCGCGGCCGAGAAGACGACCGGGTAGGACCATCCCGGCGGCTTGTTGATCACGACGTCACCCTAGCGCCCGCCCGGTGGCGCCGGGACGATGGTGTGACCGGCCCTGTGCGGCACCGCCGGATCGAATCACAAGAACAATTCGGCGATCTGCGATGCCCATGTCAGGACCGGGTGAGCCTCACGGTGAAGACCGGGAACGGACGCCCGGCGCCCTCGTCCGGATCAGCGGTTTCTTCGGCGGACGCCCCTTCGAGGTCGGTCCAGGGCACCACACCGGGATCCGTATCATCGGCAGCCATGAGGGCGAGCGCGGGCGCGGGAGTGCTCACGGGCCGGGACCGGCCCCCGAACGGCAGACCGTCCGGCTCGGCAGAGGCGACCGAGCAGCGCAACTGGCCGGCCTGCTCGTCGTACCGGGCGTAGAACGTCACCGGCCCCGGAACGTCGGCGAACCGTTCACGGAGCCGATCGCCGACCGCACCGAGAGCCTGTCCGACGGGTGCCGCGTCGAAGTCCTCGGAATCGAAGCCGAAGACCATCAGGTTGCTTCGCGCCTCCGTGTTCGGGCTCCCCCTGTCCAGGACCAGTTCCTCGTCCGCGAAGGACCGCACGAGCCGCGCGAGAGCCTGCGACACCTACCTGTCTCCGATCGTCATGATTGCCTTCCGCGTCCGGGACCACCATGACCCGGCGAACCGGTCCTGGAGGTCTCCGCCGGATCACGGAACCGACACGCCCCCGGGAGGCGGGATGGCTCCCGCCGATCAACACGCCCCCGGAGCAACGGATGGCGATCACCGTGACAGCGGATCGTCGCTCCATACGAGCGATGGCCGATCACCTGCGCTTTCTCCCGCTCTCCCGGCCCCGTACGGTTCGTCGCCCATGCTCATCATGAGGCGCCGGCGCGAACCGGATCCCTATGCTGAGACCATCCTCGAACCGACAGCCAGGAGCGCCGATGCCGATCGAACGAGGCTCGGGCGTGATTCGCCCGCCACGAGGCGCGACAGGATTCCGAGATCACGTAGCGGAACCGCTTCCATTGGTGGATCCGCGGGTCTTCGCCTCCGTCTGCCACCAGGCGGCCCGGCTCGTGCACGGCAGGGTCCTGGAGATCACGCCACCTGGGGTCACACCGAACTTCCACACAGCCGTGATCAGGTGTGGAGGGCTGAGCGCAGCGGTGCTCGGGCACACGCACTTGCCGTTCATCGCGCTTGCCCGAGTTCCGGCAGGCCATGTGGTCTTCATCGACGACCGGAATGATCTCGGAGTGGCGCTGAGGTCTTCGGGTGCCTTCCGCCTCCTGACGAGAAGCGAACTGGAGACCCCCATCGACTTGATCGATACCTCAGACCTCGGCGACGCAGAACACCGAGAGATCGCCTATTGGAAGCCGGAGACCTTCGGCGAGCTGCTGTTCAACCATTGGGATTGAGCCGACGACGGCACCGCAGCAGGAGATGGAGCACGTGCGGTCACGCAATCGGCACCAGCCGGGAGCGCAACGCGCGCCGGTAGGGGTGAATCCGGATCTTGCCGATGCAGGTGCAGCGCGTGGTCGAACAGAGCGGTTCGGGGTCCGAGCGATTCAGGCTCGGTCGTCGCGCTCACCGGCGGACGCAGGACTCGATTCTCTCGATCATGTTCGGATGATGCCAGCGCGAACCGGTCAGAGGCAATAGGAGACCCGGCGGCCGAAGCTCCTCCGGCCCAGGGCGAGCAGGACGATCATGTCCCACGGCTGTCCCGCAGCGTGCGTCATCCGGTGTCTCCGGTCGTCGCAGGATGACAAGGACGAGGCCTCCGCCGGAGCGAGCGAAAGGCCAGGGCAGACGATATCTGCCCTGGCCTTCTGTTGGTGCCCCCTGCAGGATTCGAACCTGCGCACCCGGCTCCGGAGGCCGGTGCTCTATCCCCTGAGCTAAGGGGGCCAACGAGTGATTAGGCTACCAGCATTCGGCAGCGAACCGGCAACTCGAATGCCCAACAGATGATCTCAGGGGTCGCTCGGTCAGCGGGTGGAGGGCCGGACGGCTCCGCGGTAGCGGGCGCGGTAGTAGGAGGAGCCGGTGAAGTCCACGGTCCTGACGACGTCACCGGCCTTGGGGGCGTGGACCATGACGCCGTTCTTCACGTGGATGCCGACGTGGGTGGGGTCACCGGTGCCGCCGCCGAAGAAGACCAGATCGCCCGGGCGGAGCCGGGAGAGGGACACCCGGCGGCCCTGCCGGAACTGGCTTCCGGTGTAGTGGGTGAGCTTGACTCCGGCCTTGGCCCAGGCGTACATGGCCAGCCCCGAGCAGTCGAAGCCGCCTCGCGTCGGACCGGTGCTCGACCCTCCGCCCCATACGTACGGCGTGCCGATCCTGCGCAGGGCGGCGGCCGCCGCCGTCCGGCCGGGTGAGGGGAGGGTCCGGACGGTGGACGGCCGCTCCGGGGATCTGGGCTCGCGCTGCCGCGGCACGGACGGCCGCTTCTCCGGTTCGGGATCCCGTTGCCTCGGCACGGACGGCCGCTCCGGAGACCTCGGCGGGCCTGCCTCGGACGGCTTCCCCGACGGTCGCGGTGCGGCGGGTGCGAGCGGTGGCCGCTCCGGCTCCCCCGGCCTGGGCGCGGGTCGCAGTCCGGGCGCGGG
This sequence comes from Planomonospora alba, assembly GCF_039534085.1. Classification (NCBI taxonomy): domain Bacteria; kingdom Bacillati; phylum Actinomycetota; class Actinomycetes; order Streptosporangiales; family Streptosporangiaceae; genus Planomonospora; species Planomonospora alba. The sequence continues at coordinate 108,611 of NZ_BAAAUT010000009.1, read as the reverse complement.
CACGGGATGGGAGCCCTGCCCCGGCCGGAGGGCGGGCGCCCGCCCGGATGGAACGCCCGGCGCGGCCGCGGACCCGGTCGTCCGCCCGCTCCCGCAGAGGCCGGTGATCATGGACCACACCTCCTCGGGGATCCAGTGCCGCAGCCGGCCCGGAAGCCCGTGGAGCGAGGACGGGCAGGACGGCCACGTCTGGACGGCTTCCGCGTCACCGGCGGGTGCTGCGGTGAGAGCGGCGGCGACGGTGAGAGCGACGATCATGTGCGGACCTCCTCGGCTCGATGGGCGGTCGAGGCCTCAGGATCCGCAGAGCGGGGTGATCACCATGGAGCCGAACCTGGTTCTGTGGAAGGCCTGCCGAGCGCTCCCACCACCTGTGGACGGCCGACCGCCCGCGTGGGACGCCCTCCGGGGTTCCGGTCCGGACGTCCTCCGGGGTTCCGGTCCGGACGTCCTCCGGGGCTCCCGTCCCGATCGTTCTCCGGGATCCCCGTCCCCGTGCCGAGGGCCGGGTTCCACATCGGGGACCGGGTTGCGTACCGAGGAGGCGGCCTCCCCACCGGGAGCCGGGTTCCGCCGGAGTCCCGTATCCGCCGAAAGCCTCGCATGATCGTTCCAGACGGGTTAGCTTGGCGGCCGTGGACGAGGTTCTGGGCAAGATACTGGTCGTCGACGACGACGAGGTCATCCGGCAGCTCATCGCGGTCAACCTCACGCTGGAGGGCTTCCAGGTGGAGACCGCCACCGACGGGCAGGACTGCCTGGACCGGGTGCGCGACGTGAAACCCGACGTGATCACGCTGGACGTCATGATGCCGAGGCTGGACGGCTGGACGACCGCCACCCGGCTGCGCAGCGGCCCGGACACCGGCCACATCAAGGTGGTCCTGATCACCGCCCGCGCGCAGGAGGAGGACAAGCGGCGCGGGGAGGAGATCGGGGTGCACGCCTACCTTCCCAAGCCGTTCGATCCGGCCGAGCTCATCCAGGTCGTCCGCGACCTCCTCCCGGGGAGGGGCTGACCCCTCCCCGCTCCCGAAGGCCCCGCTCCCGAGGTCCTTCTCCCCTCCCGAAGCGCGCTCCACCGCACGGCCGGGTCTCCGCTCCACGACCAGGCCTCCGCCGCAGACCTGGGCCTCCGCCCCACGAGCCGGCCTCCACCGCACGACCAAGCCCCCACGAGCCGGCCTCCACCGCACGGAGCGGATCACGCCGCCAGGCCCCCGCGCGGCCCGCCCCGCGGGCCGCGGTCAGAACACGCCCGCCCCGCGGCCGCGGTCAGAACACGCCCGCCCCGCGGCCGCGGTCAAACCAGCCCCGCCCCACGGGCCGCGGTCAAACCAGCCCCGCCCCACGGGCCGCGGTCAGAGCAGCCCCGCCCTGCGGGCCGCGGCGACGGCCTGGGTCCGGGAGGAGACGCCGAGCTTGCCGAGGATGTTGGAGACGTGCACGCTCACCGTCTTCGGGGCGATGAACAGCCGCTCGCCGATCTCCCGGTTCGGCAGCCCCTCGGCCACCAGGGCGAGCACCTCCCGCTCGCGGCCGGTCAGCGCCCCGGCCTGGACCCGGCTCTCCGGCCCCGTCCGGCCCGCGCCGCGCTCCGCCCGGCCCTGCGCTCCGGCCCGCCCCGCGGGGTCCGGCCTCCGCACCGGACCGAACCGCGCCCGGCGCCCCAGTTCCGCCAGGGCCCCGGCCAGCGGCCGCGCACCGAGGGAGTCGGCGGTCTTGGCCGCCTGCTCCCACTCGCGGTGCGCGGCGGTGCGGTCTCCGGCGGCCAGCAGCGCCTCGGCCAGCCGCCACCGGGAGCGCGCGACCTCGTAGACGAACCCGTAGTCGAACGCCTCCACCACCGCGCGCCAGGCATCGGCGTCGAGGCGGCCGTGGACCCGGTGCCACTCGGCCTCCGCCCGCAGCAGCCACGCCTTGCCCTCCCGGCCCATGCCGGCCCGGGACCCGCCCCGGGCCCGGGCGAGCAGTTCGTCGGCCCCGTCGGTACGGCCCAGCTCGGCCAGGGCCCACAGGCCGACGGCGCCGATGCGGATGCATCCGCTGTCCATGGGTTCCAGGACGCCGAGCACCGCGGTGACGTGCTCCAGCGCCCGCCCGGGGTCTCCCCGCCAGAGGGCGTGCTCGGCGGCCAGGCCCCGGGACATGTAGGCGACGAGGGTGTCCGACCAGAACGGCCGGAGCCAGGCCAGCCGCTCCTCGACCTCGGGCAGGCCCATGGCAACCTCGACGAAGAGCGCGAACGAGGACAGGACCGCCTCGGGGATCGTGCCGACGCGCCTGCCGAACCCGCTGGCGCGGGCCTGCTCCCACTCCCCGGCGATGTAGTGGATCATGAATCGGAGGAACCGCAGGTCGGTGCCGTACGTGCTCCAGGACAGGCCGGTCTCGGCCGCCAGCCGGATGCCGCGGTCGGCGGTCGCGGCGGCGGCCTCCAGGGCGCCCCGCTCCGACTGGATGCGCGCGTAGTGGAAGATCCCGCGCAGGTCCATGGCGAGGTCGCCGGAGTCCGCCGCCGCGACCTGGGCGAACAGCTCCTCGGCGCGGGCCCGGTCGCCGGTGTACTCCGCGCAGGAGGCGAGCATGATCAGCGCGCCCTTCTCCGCGTCGCGGGCGCCGGTGGCGCGCGCCACCTCCAGGGCCCGTTCGGCGAGCGGCTCGGCCTCGGCGTGGCGCGCGGTCCAGAAGACCGTCCGGGCGAAGGTGGCCAGGGCCCGGGCCAGCAGGGGCCCTTGGGGGTCCGCCGTGACGGCGGCCTCGGCGACGGTGGTCGCCTCCGCCTCCTGTCCGGCGTCGTAGAGGTAGTAGGCCAGCCGCTCGCAGACCTCGGCCGACGGGGGCAGCGCCCGCATGTGGGCGGCGGCCCGGTGGTTGTCGCCCATGTCGGCCGCGGCGGCGGCGGTGCGCAGCGCGAGGCGGGTGTGGTCGGTGCCGGTGAGGCTCTCGGCGTCGGGGACGCGGTCCCACAGGCCGAGCGCCCGCTCGAAGTGGCGGTGGGCCTCGGCGGGGGCGCCGAGCCGCTCGGCCCGGCGCCCGGCCTCGACCGAGGCGGCCAGCGCGCCGGAGAGGTCGTGCGCGGCCAGGTAGTGGTGGGCGAGCTCGGCCGCGCTGCCGCCCCGCCCGCTCAGCAGCCGGGCGAACTCGGCGTGCAGGCGGGTGCGCTCGCCGGGCAGCAGGTCGGTGTAGACGGCCTCCTGGAGCAGGGCGTGGCGGAAGGCGTAGCCGTACTCTCCGGAGGGGCGGATGAGCCCGCGCGAGACGATCTCCCGCATGGCCTCCTCGAAGGCCAGGTCGTCGAGGCCGGAGACCTCCTGCAGCAGTCCGTGGTCGACCTTCCGCCCGGCGACGGCCGCGCCGCGCAGCACCCGCTGGGCGGGGTCGGAGAGCTGCTCGGCGCGGGAGAGCAGCAGGCTGGCCAGGCCGTCGGTCATCGCGCTGCCCTCGATGGCCGCTTCGAGGAGCTCCTCGGCGTAGAAGGGGTTGCCCTCCGCGCGGTCGACGACCTCGTCGATCATCCGGGCGTCGGTCCCGCCGAGCAGCGCGACGTAGTCGGCCATCTCACCGCGGTCGAGCGGGCTCAGCTCGACCGACGTGACCGACGGCAGGCGTTTGAGCTCGGCGAGCACGCGGCGGAGCGGGTGGCGGCGGTGGATGTCGTCGGTCCGGTAGGTGCCGACCAGGCAGACCGGCTCGCTCTGCAGCATCCGGCTGAGGAAGACCAGCAGGTCGCGGGTGGACTGGTCGGCCCAGTGCAGGTCCTCCAGGATCAGCAGGACGGGCCGCGTGGCCAGGAAGCCGAGCACCGAGCCGAACAGCTGCTGCTGGGTGAGGCGCGAGGCGCTCTCCGGCCCGCCGTCGACGCCGCCGGGCAGCAGTCTGCCGAGGACCGGGCGCGCCTCCAGCGCCTCGCGCAGCTCTCCCTCCACCCCGCGCAGCGCGTCGGCCAGCGGCAGGTACGGCAGGGCGTCGCCCAGTTCGGCGCACTGCCCGACGAGCACGGCGAAGCCGTCGGCCCGCGCCCGCTCGGCCAGTTCGGTGACGAGCCGTGTCTTGCCGATGCCGGCGTCGCCTCCCACCAGGGCGACCCCGGCCGTTCCCTCGGCGGCGGAGCGCAGTACGGCGAGCAGCCGGTCGAGCTCCGTCAACCGCCCCACCAGCGTGCTTTGCACCTTTTGCGGCTCCACGTCGGCGAGTATCCCACGCGCCGGGCGGAAACGGATTGGTCCGCGGGGAAGGCTCCGGATTGGCCCTCCTGCGGGGCCACCGTCCGCCCCTATGGTCGGGGCATGGTCTCGATGTCCACGTTCCTGCTGTTCGCCGCGGCGTCCCTGGCGCTGGTCCTCGTCCCCGGGCCGAACCACCTCTACATCGCCGCCCGCGGCGTCTCCCAGGGCCGGGCGGCCGCGCTGGCGAGCGCCTTCGGCGTGGAGGCGGGCACGCTCGTGCACATCGCCGCGGCGGCGGCCGGCCTCTCCTACGTGGTCGCACGCTCGGCGGTCCTGTTCGAGGCGGTCAGGTGGGCCGGGGCGGCCTATCTGGTCTACCTGGGGGTGCGGGCGCTGCGGGGCGGGGGCGGGCCGCAGCCGGGGGAGACCGCTCCGCAGCCGCTGCGCGCGGTCTTCCTGGAGGCGATGGTCGTCAACCTGCTCAACCCCAAGGTGATCCTGTTCTTCCTGGCGTTCCTGCCGCAGTTCGTGGATCCGGCGGCGGGGGCGGTGCCGCTGCAGGTGGCGGTGCTGGGCGGGACGCTGCTGGCGCTGGGCCTGTGCTCCAACCTGGTCTACGCCGCGGGGGCGGGCGCGATCGGCCGGCTGCTGCGGGAGCGGGCCGGGCTGCTGGGCCGGGTGAGCGGCGTCGTCTACCTCGGTCTCGGCGTGGCGACCGCCCTCTCCGGACGCCCCTCCTGACCGCCCTCGCCGGACGCCCCCTGACCGCCGGGGCCACCGGGCCGGGAGCGCTGAGTCCCCGGGGCCTCAGGACGACAGGGCGCCGGGGATCCGGTCGAGGACCGGGTACGGCAGGAGCCCGTAGGCGAAGAAGTCGACCGCGCCGGCCCCGGCGGCGCGGACGGCGCGGACCTTGGCGGCGAGCCGGTCGGCCGAGTCGGTGTCGGGCGGGCCGGGCCGGAGCACCACCCGCAGGTCCCGGTCCTTGCCGGTCGAGCGGCGGTAGGCCCCCACGTCGTCGGCGATCCGGGCGGCGTCGCGGGCGTAGGCCAGGACGCCGAGCGAGGGCACCAGGTCGCCCAGGGCGACCAGGTCCACGCCGAGCTGCCAGGCGTCGTAGGCGGCCAGGCCCGGCGAGGGCAGCCCGTCGGCGGAGCCCTTGGCCGCTCCGGTGCCGTCCAGGAAGACCAGCCGGGAGCCCTCGGCCGCGACGGCCGCCGAGACCTCGGAGACCAGCGAGGTCACCGTCTCGGAGCGGGCCCGCGCGTAGGCGACCACCTCGGGACCGGCGTAGGCGGTCAGCGCCGCCCGGGTCACCTCCCCCTGGGCGGGCGGGTCGCCGTCGAGCACGCCGCCCACGATCCGGGCGCACTCCCGGCGGGCGGCCTCGGCGTTGACGCCGAGGTCCGCGGCGCGCCCCAGGCAGAAGTCGCAGAAGCAGAGCCCGAACAGGAAGGCGTCCATCGGGCCGAGCGGGACGAAGTTCCGGTCGTGCGGGCAGCCCTGCGGGAACGGGGCGAAGTGCAGTCCCTCGGCGACCACGCTGTCGACGCCCTGGCGCGCCACGGCCCGGCCCAGCGCCACCGCGTAGCGGCGGACGTCGGGGTGGGACGGGCACAGGTCGGCGGTCGAGCCGCGGTCGCCGAAGCAGGTGCGCACGGTCACGTCGGGGGCGGTCCCGCCGAGGGCGGGGCTGTGCAGGAAGGCGGCCCAGCCGTGCAGCCGGAGCCCCCGCTCGGCGGTGGCACGGCGCAGCTCCGCCAGCGGCTCCCGCTCGGCCCCGGCCTGGACCGGCGGGACCAGGCGCAGCTCGCCGAACAGGTCCTCGGGCGGCGTGAAGTGCACGCCGTCCCCGCGGACCGTCACGCGGGAGGCCCCGTGCGGGGTGACGTCGCGGGTGCGGTGGCAGGCCGCGGCCGCGGTCACGCCGGTCACGCCGTACCCGGCGATCCGGTCGAGGACCGGCCCGAGGCCCTCCCCCCGTACGTCCTCGACGTGGACGTAGACAGAGCTGTCCAAACCGTCTCCCCGTGCGCAGTCGGTCGGGCCCTAACGCCCCTTGTAGGCCACGAAGTCGATCTCGACGAGGATGTCCATGAGATCGGAGCCGACGGTCGTGCGGACCGGGTAGGGCTTGGTGAAGTAGGACTTGTAGACCTCGTTGTAGGCGCCGAAGTCGCGCTTGAGGTGCTGCAGGTGCACCGTCGACTTCACCACGTCGTCGAAGCCCAGGCCGTGCGCGGCCAGGATGGCGCCGAGGTTGCGCATCACCTGGTGCGTCTGCTCCGCCACGTCGGTGCCGACGACCTCCCCGGTGACCGGGTCCAGCGGGCCCATGCCCGAGGTGTAGACGAAGTCGCCGACCACCAGGCCCTGCGAGTAGGCCCCGACCGGCGCGGCGCCCTCGTCGGTCCGCAGCTCGAGCTTCTCGCTCATGTCACCCGTCCTCTTCTCGGTGATCTGGAAGGAAGGTCAGAAGTAGGTGTGGATCAGGTCGACGACCACGTGGTCGTCGTCGACCACCGGGATGACCCGCCACTTGTCGAAGGCGGTGCACGGGTGGGAGATCCCGAACGGCACCAGGTCCCCCGGCCGCACCGGCGTGTCCGGCGCGGTCCGCAGCACCGCGTGCTGATCGTAGAGCTTGACCACCTCGGCTCCGGCGAGGGGGCCCTTGGGGATCGGCATCCCCTCGTCGTACGGGGCGTCGCGCTTGCCGAGGCCGGCGATCACCAGACCCGGCTCTGGAACGGAGAGCACGTGCGCCCAGACCTCCAGCGCGGCGCGCAGCTCGCCCCCGATCCGGTTGTACGGCGTGTGCTCGCGGTAGTGGCCGTCGTCGTGGGAGACGTAGGCCCCGCTGCGGAGCATGATGGTCGCCTGGCAGGCGGCGAGCTCCCGGCTGACCACGTCGAACCACTGGCTGCCGCCCACCGACAGGATCGGCCGCGCGACCCGCAGGTGCTCCAGCGCCTCCAGCAGCCGGTTCAGGAAGGCCCGGACCTCCTCCGCGGCGGCCAGCGTGCCCTCGTAGCCGGCGACGCCCGCGAGCTCCACGCCGGGCGCGGCCTGGGCCGCCGCGGCGACCTCCAGCAGGTCCGCGAGGGTCCGGCACCCGGCCCGCCCGCCGGTGTGACCGAGCTCGGCCAGCACCCGGAACGGCCGGGGCCCGGCGTGCTTGGAGAGCGCCTCGATCCCGGCCACCGAGTCGGCGAAGCAGAGCAGCTCGAAGGCGGGGTCTTCGGCGAGGTGCGCCGCGAGGGCGTCGAGCCCCGCCGGGTCGAAGACCTGGTTGGCGATCAGGATCCGCGAGACGCCGAAGGAGCGCAGGATCAGCGCCTGGCTCGGGGTGGCGACGGTGAGGCCCCAGGCCCCCGCCCCCAGCTGGGCCGCCACCAGCTCGGGCGACATGGTCGTCTTGGCGTGCGGGACGAGCAGCATGCCGTGGTCCCGCGCGAAGGCCGCGAGCGTGTCGATGTTGTGCCGGAGCGCGCTGCGGCGGGCGGTCATCACCGGGAAGGTGAACGCCCCGCCGAACAGCGACGACCCCACGGCCGCGTCGAGATCCACGATCCCCTTCATCGGCTCCCCCACGGTGCGTGCGATGCCTGCGTGCCCTGTCCGGACAAGGACCCTATCCGTCCGCGGGGGCCGCGGGATCCGCGACCGGACGGCCGGGCCGTACCGGGACCGGGTCCCGGCGGAGGGCGGGGACGGACGGGGCCGCGCTGAGCTGTGGGAACCCGGCGAGGATCCGGCGAAATCCGGCGGGGAGACCGCGGGCGCGCCGCTCCGGGGAATTTGGGCCCCCCTCCCCCTTGACCGCGAGATGTCAGGAATGGTGGCATCTTCCCTTAATTAGGAACCTTTCCTAACTAGCCATGCCGGGCTACCCGACGACAGAGAGGGCTCCCATGCACGCGAGACCGCGCCCGCGGCGGCTCCACCGTCCTCTGCCCCTCCTCGCCCTGGCACTGGGACTGATCGCGCCGGCGTCCGTGCTGGCCGCGTCCCCGGGCCACGCCGCCGACACGCTGCTCTCCCAGGGCCGGCCGGCGGCCTCCTCCTCGAACGAGGACGCCACGCTCCTGCCCGCCAAGGCCTTCGACGGGGACGCCTCCACCCGCTGGGCCTCCGCCGAGGGCTCCGACCCCCAGTGGCTCCGCGTCGACCTCGGCCGCCCCGCCTCGATCACCCGGGTCAGGCTGCACTGGGAGGCCGCCTACGCCAGGGCGTACCGGATCCAGGTCTCGGCGGACGGCTCCTCCTGGCGCGACGTCCACGCCACCGCCGCCGGCGACGGCGGCGTGGACGACCTGGCCGTCTCCGGCACCGGCCGCTACGTCCGGATGTACGGCACCGGCCGCGGCACCCCCTACGGCTACTCGCTGTACGAGATGCAGGTCTACGGCGACGCGGGCGGCCCGGGCCCGTCGCCGACGCCGACCGCCTCGGGGCCGCGCGTGCCGTTCGGCGGCCACACCGTCCCCTACGCCTCCGGGATGCTACGGCCCGGCGGGAGCCAGGCCTCCCTCGACCAGAAGGTGATCGACTACTACAACCGCTGGAAGGCCGCGTTCGTCCGGCAGAACTGCGGGAACGGGTGGTACCAGATCATCTCCCCCGACGCCGACCACCCCTACGTCGCCGAGGCGCAGGGGTACGGCATGGTCGTCACCGCGACCATGGCCGGGGCCGACCCCGACGCCAAGAAGATCTTCGACGGCCTGCTGAAGTACGTCCTCGACCACCCCTCCTCGATCACCCCGGGGCTGCTCGCCGCCGAGCAGGACACCGCCTGCCGGAGCGTCAACGGCGGCGACTCCGCCACCGACGGCGACCTGGACGTCGCCTACGCCCTGCTCATGGCCGACCGCCAGTGGGGCAGCTCCGGCACCTACGACTACAGGCGGCTCGCGATCAGGCACATCAACGCGATCAAGGCCGGTGAGCTCAACCCGACGACCAAGCTGCTGAAGCTGGGCGACTGGAGCAGCTCCGGCGGTGAGCACTACTGGATCAGCCGCCCCTCCGACTGGATGATCGACCACTTCCGGGCGTTCCGGAAGGCGACCGGGGACGCCACCTGGGACACCGTCCGGGCCAACCACCAGAAGCTGATCGCCTCGATGCAGTCCAAGTACGCGCCGGGCACCGGCCTGCTGCCCGACTTCGTGGTCGACACGGACACCACCGCCAGGCCCGCCCCGGGCGAGGTGCTGGAGAGCGCCAACGACGGCGACTACTGGTGGAACGCCTGCCGGGTCCCGTGGCGGATCGGCAACGACGCGGTGACGAGCGGAGACGCCGCCTCCCTGGCCGCGGCACGGAAGCTGAACTCCTGGATCAAGGGCAGGACGGGGGGCGATCCGGACCGGATCGTCGCCGGCTACCGGCTCGACGGCGGCCAGCTGGTGAACTACACCTCCCCGGCCTTCTCCGCGCCGTTCGCGGTGGCGGCGATGACCGACTCCGGCAGCCAGGCGTGGCTGGACGCGCTCTGGAACAAGATGCTCGCCACCCCGATCTCCACCGACAGCTACTACGCCGCCAGCATCCAGCTCCAGGTCATGATCACCGTGACCGGCAACCACTGGGTGCCCTGACCCCCGTACGGCCGGCCGCGGTCCCGCCGGAGGCGGAGCGCGGCCGGCCCCGGGCCCGGATCAGTCCTGGTCCGGGACGAGCCGGGACGAGGACTCCTGCGCGCAGAAGGAGGGCCCCGGCGGGACGGGCCGGGCGGCCAGCACCTCCCTGGCCCGCTCCCTGGCCAGGTTCCAGCCGTTCCACGGGTCCGGCCGGTGGAGCCGGTTGGCCCGGGTCACGTCCATCAGCACGCAGGTGCGCACCGGCTCCGGCAGCCGGTCCAGCGCGGGTACGGCCTCCGCCCCCAGGTCGCCCAGGTAGGCGTGGTCCAACCGGTCCACCCCCCGGACGGCGAGCTGGGACTCCGCGACCCGCAGGTCCGGGTTCCACACCGCGAAGGCCAGCAGCCCGGCGCCCGTCATCACGACCACCGCCCGGGGCAGCCACCAGGACGTGCCGCGCCGCAGCAGCCGCAGCGCGCCTGCGGCGAGGACCAGCGCGAAGACGCCGCCGAGCCACCAGATGGCCGCCCACACGGACGCGCGGAGCCGGGTGAAGCCGTAGGCGTCGACGTACAGGTCCAGCCGGTACATCGCGGAGGCCAGGATCACCATGGTCAGCGCGCAGAGCAGGCCGAGCAGGACGGCCATCAGCCAGCGGTCGCGGCCCGGCGTCTCGACCGCCCCCGCCGCCAGCGCCACGATCGCCAGCACGAAGACGCTGACGACGACCAGTTGGAAGAAGCCGGAGCGGGCGTACTCGGCGTAGGTGAGGTCGGTGGTCGCCACCACCCAGTCGGCGTCGCCGAACAGCGCCGTCAGCTGCATCGCCACGAACGCGCCGAACAGCAGGTTGAGCGCCGCCAGCGGGGTCACCCACAGGCCGCGGCCGACGCGCAGGCGCAGGCTGGGCCACTCCGGCTCGGCGACCGGCCGCAGGCCCACCAGGACGGCCGCGGCGACCACCGCCACGGCGACCGCGAACGTCACCACCCGCAGCGGCAGCGTCTCCACCCAGTCCTGGGAGAACAGCAGCCGCTCCACGGTCCGGGCGAACACCGCGTCCGCCGAGGCGAACAGCGCGCCGAAGACCGCCACCAGCACCACGGTCAGCCCGAGCCCGACCAGCGTGGGCACCACCCGGCGGGTCGCCAGGTTCTTCACCGGCCCCCTCGCCGACGCCGCCAGGAACCACGGCGTCGGCAGCAGCCCCAGCACCACCGAGGCCGCGCCCCGGGCCACCCCGAGCCAGCCGCGCCCGGCCCCCGACAGGGCGAGCGCGGCCATCGCGAACCCGGCCAGGAGCGAGAGCCCGACGAGCCAGTCCGCGTCCCGCACGAGCGCCACCGCGACCAGGCCGTAGGCGATCAGCCCCATCACCGCGGACCAGGGGGTGATCCGCCGGCGGGCGGCCGGCAGCACCGCGATCCCCATGGCCACGGCCACCAGCGCGAACCCCAGCCCCACCGAGCTGTACGGCAGGGCGAGCGCGGCGAGCAGGCCCACGGCCGCGCAGGCGGCCAGCAGCCACTTCGGCGTGTCCGGCAGCTCCGGGCGCGGGAGCACCGGCGGGGCCACGTACCCGCCGGGCGGCGGGGCGCCGGCGGCCCGGTCCGCGGGGCCGCCCGCCCCTCCGGGGAACGCCGGATCCGCGGGGCCGTGGCTCGCGGGTGCCGGGCTCACAGGCGCCGGGCTCACAGGCGCCGGGCTCGCGGGTGCCGGGGAAGCCGCCCCCGCCGCGGACCCCGGATCCGCGGGGACCGGGCCCGCGCCGTGGTGCGCCTGCCACGTCCCGTCGGGCAGGGTGGCCCCGATGACCGTGCCGGCGAAGGCACCGACCAGCACGGCACCCAGCCCGGTCAGGATGCCGAGCTCCGGGGAGAACGCCCCGACGGCCAGTCCCAGCAGCACGCCCGCGGTGATCCCGGCCAGGCCGCCGAGCAGGACCCCGCCGACCGCGCCCGCCCAGTTCCGCCGGACCGGGGCCTGCCGGACCCGTCCGCTCCCGGGGCCGGTCCCCGGCCCCACGGGCCGGGGCGCGCCCGGCGGAGCCTGCGGCACCGGATGGACCGGAGGCGCCGGGCGGGCCGCAGCCCCCTGCCGGGGTTCTCCCTCCTGCTGCGTCGCACCGGTTCCCAGAACGGGACCGGGGTCGGGAGCGGGCACCGCACCGGCCGGGGCGGGGAGCCGGGCTCCGCCCCGGCCGGTGCCCGCGGGCTCCTCCGTGCCGGAGGACGCGGCGGCCGCGTCCCGAGCGGGAGAGGAGGGGGCGTCCGGCACGGCTGCGGGCACGCCGGGCGGGGCGCTCCCGGAAGAGAGGGCTCCCGGGACCGCCGCCCCTGGGGCGGCGTCCGTCACGGGTCCGCCGGGAGCGGGGGCCCCGGCTCCGGGCCCGCCGGAGGGTTCGGGGGTGGTCATCGTGATCCTCCTTGGAAGGTCGACCACCATCCGGCAGCCGACGCCGTCTTCGACGCGGATGGAGCCGCCGTGGAGCTCGACGATCTCCTTGGTGATGGCCAGGCCCAGCCCGGCGCCGCCCTCGTCCGCGGCCCGGCCCGCGTCCAGGCGGGAGAAGCGCTCGAACACCCGGGCCCGGTCCTCCTCGCGGATGCCCGGCCCCTGGTCGGTCACCCGCAGCCGCACCCCGGACCCCTCGGGCCGGGCGGACAGGACCACCACGCCGCCCTCCGGGCTGTGCCGTACGGCGTTGTCGAGCAGGTTCGCCAGCACCTGCGCCAGCAGGTCGGCGTCGGCCCGCACGGCCAGCCCGTCCGGCACCTCGCACCGGGCCGTCACCCCCTCCCGGGCGAGCACGGCCTCGCGCAGCGCCTGGTCGCAGAGCGGGCGGAGCTCGACGTCGTCGGCCTCGATCAGCCGCGCCCCGGACTCCAGCCGGGACAGGTCGAGCAGCTGGGCGACCAGCCGCCCCAGCCGCTCGGTCTGGGCGAGCGCCGTGCCGAGCGTCACCGGGTCGGGCTCCGAGACCCCGTCCACCACGTTCTCCAGCACCGCGCGGAGGGCGGTGATCGGTGTGCGCAGCTCATGGCTGACGTTGGCGACCAGCTCCCGCCGCTGCCGGTCGACCTCCTCCAGGTCGGCCGCCATCGCGTTGAAGGCGCGGGCGAGCTCACCGACCTCGTCCCGGGAGGTCGCCGTGACGCGCAGGCCGTAGCGGCCCTTGGCGATGGTCTGCGCGGCGGCGGCCATCTCGCGCAGCGGCCTGGTCATGCCCCTGGCCAGCAGCTGCACCATGACGAGCGCGAGCGCCACGGCCACCGCGATCCGGGTGTTGCGCGAGTAGCCGGCGTTGATGCCCACCTCGTTGACGACGAACGCCGCCGCCACGGCCAGCAGGATCACCACACCGAGTTTGATCTTGATCCGGCCCAGGAAGTCCAGGGGGCGCGGCGCCCCGCGCGGTCCCCGGAGCGGGCGCTCGTCCCGGCCCTCCCCGGGACGGGAGCCCTGCGGGGCGGGGGACGGGCGGGCGGTGCCCGCCGCGGGGGAGCCGTTCTCCCGCCGGGCGGCCGCGGCTCTGGGTCTCATGATGTCTCGCATTCCGGAGTGTTCGAGTGAGCGAGGTGATGAGCGGTTCGCCCGATATGGACTCAAATAGATATCGATGCGTCGATCATCCCCGCCGGGCCTCACCGCCGAGGCGCTCACGGGACCTCACCGCCGAGGCGCCCGCCGCGCCCCCGCCGTCAGGGACGGACGAGCGCGTAGCCGACCCCGTGGACGGTCCGGACGACGCCGGGGCCGAGCTTGCGGCGCAGGGCCCGCACGTGGCTGTCGACGGTCCGGGTGGCCGCGGCCTCGGAGAAGCCCCAGATGTCGGCGAGCAGCCGCTCCCGCTCGTAGACCTGGCCCGGCCGCTCCGCGAGCCTGCGGAGCAGATCGAACTCGGTCCGGGTCAGCCTGACCTCCTCGCCCGTCACGTAGACGCGCCGCTCCGCCGTGTCGATCTCGACGTCGCCGACGCGGACGACGGAGTCCTCCACCGCCAGCTGGGAGGCGCGCTCCACCCGCCGCAGCAGCGCGTGCACCCGCGCGACCAGCTCGCGCATGCTGAACGGCTTGGTCATGTAGTCGTCGGCCCCGACGCCGAGGCCCACGAGCAGGTCGGTCTCCTCCCCCAGCGCGGTGAGCATGAGCACCGGGACCGGCCGGGCCGCCTGCATCCGGCGGCAGACCTCCAGCCCGTCGAGGCCGGGCAGGAGCCGGTCGAGGATCACCACGTCCGGCTCGGCCTTCGCGTAGGCCGCCAGCGCCTGCGTCCCGTCCCCGGCGACCCGCACGTCGAAGCCCTCCGCGGCGAGGCGGTGCCGTACGGCCCGCGCGATCGTCTCGTCGTCCTCGACCACCAGGACGCGTCGTTGCTGGGGGATCGTCATAGCGGGAGCCTAGGGCCGGGCCGTGCAGATGGATCGCGGTGAATTGTGAAGATTCCGCGCACCTCGGGGCGGACCCCGGAGCAGGCGCCGGTCCGCGCCGCCCTCCTTTCGGATCCCGGCCCGGCGGCCGCCCCGCGCGGGAGCGGGCACCGGAAGGACACCGCGCAGTCGCCGCGGGGCGGCCGCGAAGTCACCGGGAAGGCACCGCGGAGGCCGTCCGGCCGCCCGCAGGGCACAGGGTGGTCACGGCGAGTCGGCGAAAAGACCTGTTCATTGGTCCATGTCCCGCTAAGTGGTTATGTTTCTGTGCGCGAGACGACGGTGAACGAGGTGAGCAGGAATCGACACGCGAGTGCTGGCGGGCCGCTACCGCCTGCTCAACCCCCTCGCCGAGGGCGGGATGGGCACCGTGTGGCTCGCCTCCGACGAGACGCTCCGCCGCGATGTGGCGATCAAGGAGCTGCGGCTGCCCCCCGGCGTGGAGCCCCGGCGGCGGCAGGGACTCTACGCCGCCGCGCTGCGTGAGGCCAACATCGCCGCCCGGATCAAGCATCCGTCCATCGTCACCATCCACGACGTGGTCGTCGACGACGGCCGTCCGTGGATCGTCATGGAGCTGCTGTCGGGGGCCTCCCTGGAGCGGACCGTCCACGAGGAGGGCCCGCTCCCGCCCGCCCGGGCGGCCCGGGCGGGACTGAGCGTCCTGGACGCGCTGTCCGCCGTGCACTCCGCCGGCGTCGTCCACCGGGACGTCGAACCGGGCAACGTCTTCCTCACGCGCGACGGCAAGGCCGTGCTCACCGACTTCGGCATCGCCGTCGCCGAGGGCGACAGCGGCGCCACGAGCACCGGCCACCTGGTCGGCTCCCCCAACTACATCGCCCCGGAACGGCTGCGCGGCGAGCGCGGCGGGCCGTACTCCGATCTGTGGTCGCTCGGCGCCACGCTGTACTTCGCCGTCGAGGGCGTGCCCCCGCACCCCGCCGACACACCGGTCGGCGCGATCAGCCGGGTGCTCACCGAGCCGCCCCGCCCGCCCGGGCGGGCGGGTGCGCTGGGCCCGGTGCTGGTGGCGATGCTGGACCCCCTTCCGGCGGCCCGGCCGTCCTTCGACGCCGTCTCCCGGCTGCTCGAGGAGGTCGCGCTCGGCCGCGTGCCCGCGGGGTTCGCGACCCCCGCGCCCGCCGCCCCTGCGGATCCGGCCGGTCCCGCCGGACCCGCCGCCTCCCCGTACGGCCCGGCGGCCCCCGGCGCCCCGGACCTCTCCTCCACCGGCCCCGGATCTTCCGGGCACGGATCTTCCGGACAGCGACCTTCCGGACAGGGACCTTCCGGGCACGGACCCGCCGGACACGAGCACATCGGACACGGGTCCACCGGTCCGGAGCCCACCGGACCCGCCGATCCCGGACCTGAGCGGTACGGAGCGGGGACGCCCGGGGCGGAGCCCCCGGGGGCCGGTCCCGCACCGGCCGCGGCGCCCGCCGGGCAGGCGGCGGCACCGGAGCCCCGCAGGAGGCGGGCGCTCGTCTGGGCCGCCGTGGAGATCGGCGGGATCGCGGCGGTCATCGGGGCGGCCCTCGGCGTCGGCCACCTCGTCTCGGCCGCCGGCGAGCCGCCCCCGCCCGTACGGCTCAGCGAGAAGCCCGGGGCCTTCACCGTCCCCGTGGACCTGTGCGCGCTGCTCCCCGCGGAGAAGGTCAAGCAGCTCCTCCCCGCGCTGACCGGCGCCGGGAAGCCGACCGGAACGGGCGGCTGCGAGTGGGCGACCCCCGGTGCGGGACTGACCGTCACCCCGGTCGGCCAGGGCGAGCAGTGGGGCAAGAGCCCGCGCCAGGCCCACGAGCGGTTCGTCAACCAGCGCAACCTCACCATCCCCAGCGGCCAGGTCGTCTGGGGGTGGCAGGAGATCTCCGCCCCGTCCCGCTCGGCCAGGAGCACCGGCCCGCTCCCGGTGGAGCAGGTCGGGGACGAGGCGTTCGGCCACGACGTCTACGAGAACCGCAGGACCGGCAGGCTCGAGCAGAGCAATGTGACCTTCCGCGTCGACAACCTGGTCGTCGAGGTCGGTTACACCGTGGTGGACGAGAGCAGGGACGGGCCCGCGATCCGGAGCGGCGCCCGCACCGCAGCGACCTGGGTCGCGGACGCGTTGAACAAGCAGAGGGCAGCTGGATGAACCAGGCAGACAACTCCCGGTCGCAGGGCAGGCACGCCGGTCCCGCGCCGGTCTCCGGCGCTTTCGCGGACGACCCGCTCGCCCCCCGGGGTTCAGGACAGAGGCCGCCGGACCCCGGGCAGACCTCGCTGGAGTCGCTGATCGGGCGGAGCGGCCCGCTGCCGCCGGTCCGGGCCGCCCTGATCGGCCTGGCCGTGCTGGACGGGCTCGCGTCCGCGCACCGGCACGGCACGGCCCACGGGGACGTCCGGCCCGGCTCCGTGCTGCTCGGCCCGGACGGCCGGGTGGTCCTGGCCGCGCCGTCGCTGCGCTCGCCGGTCTTCACCGCCCCCGAGGGCGTCACCGGCCCCGCCGCCGACCTGTGGTCTCTGGGCGCCACCCTCTTCACCGCCGTCGAGGGCCGCCCGCCTGCGCCCGGCGCCTCGCTGCAGAACGCGGGTCCGCTCGGCCCGGTCCTGGTCCGCCTCCTGGCCGGGGACCCCGTGCTCCGCCCCGGCCTCGCCGAGCTGCGCTCCCTGCTGCTGGAGGTCTCCCAGGCCCCCTCCGTGCCCGGCCTGCCCGCGCCGGTCCCCGGGGCCGCCCCGCCCGCCCCCGGTTCCCCGACCGGCGCCGGGCCCGGTTTCCCGCAGCCGCTCCCGGCGCCGGGCGGCCCGCCGCACGCCGCCCCGCCGTTCCCTGCCCCGCAGCCCTCCGCCGGCCCGCAGGCGCTCCCCGGCCCTCCGGAGGACCGCGGCCACCAGGAGGGTTCCGGCGGTCCGGAAACACCCGGCGGTCCGGAAACACCCGGCGGTCCGGAAACACCCGGCCGTCCGGAGGGTCCCGACCTGACCGTGCCGTTCCGGAACCAGGCCCCGCCGCCCGGTGCCGCGGCCCCCGTACCCCCCGCCGCGCCGACCTCGCCGACCGGCCCGCCCGGCGGGGGACCGGCCTCCGCGCCGTCTCCCGTCCCGGCCGGGCCGCCCGATACCCCCACCGGTCCCACCGCGCGCTCCGCCGGGCGCCCCGCGGGCCGCGCCGCCGCGCAGACGGGCGTGCTGGTGCCCCGCTCCATCGTGGTGCTGACCGGCGTGCTGCTGGTGAGCATGGCCGCCGCCATCGGCATCCTGCTCGTCCCGGTCCTGGAGGGCGGCGAGGACGGGTCCGTCGCGCCCTCCGGGGACAAGGGCCGCTTCGCCGCCGCCCCCCGCGCCTGCAGCCTGCTCACCGACGAGCAGGCCGCCGAGGTCGTCCCGGCGTTCAACAGCTCCGAGGTCGAGACCGCCGAGTGCAACTGGCTGACCCGCGACTGGCGCGCGCCGAACTCCGACAAGTTCGACCTGCGCGTGCGGCTGGTCGCCCAGGAGCGGGACGGCTCGGAGGTCCGGCGGGCCAGGGAGTACCTCGCCGGCAAGAAGAAGGACGTCTCCGAGCGGGCCGCCTCCGCCGACTCCAAGCCGCTGCCGCCGCAGGACCTCAAGGGCGTCGGCGAGGAGGCCTTCATCACGGGCGGCCACGAGAAGCTCACCTCCTACGGCGGGTCCTACAGGGTCACCGTGGTGCTGCGCGTCAGCAACCTCGTCGCCGAGGTCGAGTACGAGCGGGGCGGCGTCCAGGACGACGCCGACGGCCGCGTCGCGCGCAACGCCACGCAGGTGGCCCGCTGGGTCGCCGACGCCCTGCAGACCCAGGGCTGACCGTGGCCGGTCCGGCGCGGGCCCCCTCGGCCCCCCTCGGCCTCCGGAGGACCGGATCCCCGACGAGCGAGGTGAGCGGATGACGGACGGCGGCCTCCCCGTGCTCGCGGGCCGCTACCGGACGGTCGAACGGCTCGGCGCGGGCGGGACGGGCGTGGTCTGGCGCGCCCGGGACGAGTTGCTCCAGCGCGAGGTCGCGGTCAAGGAGGTCACGCTCGACCCGCACCTCCCCCGGCTACATCGCCCCGGAGCGGCTGCGCGGCACCGGCGACGGCCCGGCCGCCGACCTGTGGTCCCTGGGGGCGGCGCTCTGCGCCGCCGTGGAGGGGCGGGGGCCGTTCCGGCGCGACGCCCCCGTCGCCACCTGGGAGCGGTGCTCACCCAGGAGCCGCCGCCGCCCGCCCGAGCCGGGGACCTGGCCCCGGTGCTGCTGGCCGTACTGGCGAAGGAGCCCCGCGACCGGCTCGGGGAGAGCACCTTACGCGCCGCCCTGCGGCAGGCCGCCGAGGGGCGGCGGCCCGACCCGCCGGTGCGCGTCCCGGCCGTGGCGGACGCGGTCCGGGCTCCCATGGCGGCCACCGCGGCGGACGCGGTCCGGATCCCCGTGCCGGCCGCGGTGCCGGTGGAGCGGGCCCCGGCCGGGCGCCGCCGGACCACCGCCACGGGGCGGTAACCGCGATATATCTCGAATGGAACCCGGCCGGGGGCCCGCTCGTTGAACCGGCGACGCAGAATGGCACCAGGCGGGGCGTGCGCTCCGCGTTCGGAGGATGTTGAGGATGTCGCCCATCCAGAAGTACGCGATCGGCGCCGGAGCGGCCGTAGTGCTCTCGTGGATCTTCCTGCCGGGTTGGCTGACCCTGCTGGTCGTCCTCGGCGTCGTCGCGGCCCCGGTCGTCGGCTACATGATGCTCGACCCGTCCCAGCGCGAGCGGCTCAAGCGCGCCCGCCGGCGGGGCATCGGCCGCTGAGCGGCGGTGCGGGACCCGTTCCCGCCGGGAACGGGTCCCGCGGGGCGCCACCGGCCGGGCCGCGGTGGTCCCGGCTCAGGCGGTGGCGGTCCCGGCGGCGATCTCGCCCTCCACGCGGCGGGTGACCTTGCGCTCGAAGACGAACGAGAGCAGCGGCACGGTGCCGGCCAGCATCACGCCGAGGATGTACTGCCACGTCCAGCGGGCCTTCATGCCCAGGTTCATCGCGGTCACCAGATAGACCATGTAGAGGAAGCCGTGGATCGGGGAGACGATCTTCGACGGCCCCTCGATGCCGAAGCCGTACCTGAGCACGATGCACACGGTCAGGACGAGCAGCATCACGCCGACGATGTACGCCATGACGCGGAAGGGCTTGAGGGCGGATTCCACGGTGTCTACCTCGGGGTCTGGAGTCGGGACGTTCAACGATATGCGGGCTCAGACGGCGGCCGGACTCGGCCGCCCGCCGGAGCCCGGCCCGGGGCCGGGGTCTCCACCGGACCCCCCGCCCGGCTCCGCGCCCGCGCCGGGGGCCGCCTTCGCGCCGCGCACGGCGTCGCGCACGAAGTGCCACCACATGAAGACGGCGAACAGGCCGAAGATCCACCACTGGGCGGCGTAGGCGAGGTTGCGCCAGGTCAGCCCGCCCGGCTCCGTCGGCGGGGGAGCCGGGACCGGCGCGGCGGCGACGGCCGGGGCGGGCGACTGGGCGGTGGCGACCACGAACCCGTCGCGCAGCCTCACGCCCTGCCACCGGTTGATCAGCTCCGCCGACGACACGGTCAGCACCTGTCCCTCGGGCAGCTTCCGGACCCGGCGCGGCACGCTGTCGGCCGACTCCGACGCCTGCAACCGCCCGGTGACGGTCACCTTCCCCTCCGGCACGGCCGTCGCCGGTTCGCCGGGAGCGGAGACCGCGCCCCGCACGACCGGGATCGCGGTGCCGTCGCCCAGGTCGAGCGCGGTGAGGATCCACAGTCCCTCGTCCCGCCCGGCCACCAGGAGCTGCCGGGAGGCGTCGTAGGAGCCCTCGGCCGTCACCTTGCGGCCGACCAGGTCGCTCGTCAGGTGCTTGCCGGGCAGGGTGAGCGTGCTCACCGCCACCGGGGCGGGGTCCTGGGCGGACCGCGGCCTGCCGGAGTCCTCGAAGACCCCGAGCTGCCAGCGGCCGAGCAGGCCGCACACGACGAGGGCTCCGACCGCGAGAAGGTGGAGCACCATCACGCGTGGAGAGAACAGGATCCGGAGCATGGCACAACGCTATCCGGCCGGGACCGCGGTCCCGTCCCCAGGACCGCGCCACGCCCGTGCCGCCGGGAGTCCGGGGGCGCCCCGGGAGCTCGGCGGGCGCGGGTCCGCCCGCCGAGCTCCCGGAACCCGTGTTGAAAAGTCGCGATCTGTCGATAAAGTCGACCCCATGTCTGATCCCCAGATCGACCCCGCAGGGAACACCCAGCAGTTCCGCGCGTTCGCGCAGCGGAAGGACCCCGAGGAGACGGCCCAGGAGAAGCGCTCCCCGGTCGTGCCGATCGTGGTGGCCGTGCTCGCGGTGCTGATCGTCGCCGCCGTCGCCGCCTACCTGATCCTCTGACCGCCCGGCGGGGCCCGTGGCCGCCCCGCCGTACGCCCGCGCCGACGGCACCGCCCTCGGCGCTTTTCGTGTGCCCTGGCACAGGAACATACCGACCGGCCGGTCTCCCCGGTGCCGGGATGGACGCCGGGCGGCCCCGCTCGCTACATTGGACTATAAGTCCAATAAGGAGAGCGGATGAAGACTCGCCCGGGCATCACCGTCATCGGCTCCGGCTTCGCCGGGCTCTGCATGGGGATCAAGCTGAAGGAAGCCGGCTACCACGACTTCGTGATCCTGGAGAAGGCCGGCGAGCTCGGCGGCACCTGGCGGGACAACACCTACCCCGGCTGCGCCTGCGACGTCCCCTCGCACATGTACTCCTTCTCCTTCGAGCTCAACCCGCGCTGGTCGCGGATGTTCTCCCCGCAGCGGGAGATCCGCGACTACCTGCGGGCCTGCGCGGACAAGTACGGCCTGGGCCCGCACCTGAGGTTCGGCAAGGAGGTCGTCTCCCTGGAGTACGACGACGCGGCCCGGCACTGGCGGGTCGGCACCGCCGACGGGGAGTCGTTCACCACCAACGCGGTCGTCTCGGGCATCGGCGCCCTGCACATCCCGTCGTTCCCGGAGATCCCGGGCCGGGAGCGCTTCCGCGGCCCGGCCTTCCACTCGGCCGGATGGGACCACTCCGTGGACCTGGCGGGCAGGCGGGTCGCGGTGGTGGGCACCGGGGCCTCGGCGGTCCAGTTCGTCCCCCACCTCGCCGAGCGGGCCGCGCACCTGACCGTCTACCAGCGCACCGCCCCCTGGATCCAGCCCAAGCCCGACTTCGCCTTCCCGGAGCGGGCCAGGCGGCTGCTCGCCCTGCCCGGCGCCGCCCGCACGCTGCGGAGCGCCGTCTACTGGGCGCTGGAGACCCGCGCGCTCGGCTTCACCGTCGACCCCCGCCTGATGAGGGTGCACGAGGCCATGGCCCGCCGCCACCTGGAGCGGCAGGTCCCCGACCCGGCGCTGCGGGCCAAGCTGACCCCGGACTACACGATCGGCTGCAAGCGCATCCTGCTCTCCGACGACTACTATCCCGCGCTCACCAGGGAGAACGTCGACCTCGTGACGGACGGGATCACCGAGATCCGGGAGGGCTCGATCGTGGACGCCTCCGGCCGGGAGACCGAGGCCGACGTGATCGTCTACGGCACCGGGTTCAAGGTCGTGGACGCGCTGAACGAGCAGCGCATCACCGGCAGGGGCGGACGGAAGATCCAGGACGCCTGGCAGGACGGGATCGAGGCCTACCACGGCGTCGCCGTCTCGGGCTTCCCCAACCTGTTCTTCCTGCTCGGCCCCAACACCGGCCTGGGCCACAACTCGGTCGTCTTCATGATCGAGTCCCAGGTCCACTACATCATCGAGTGCCTGCGGCTGCTCTCCCGGACGCGGGCCAGGGCGCTGGACGTCCGGCCCGAGGCCCAGCGCGCCTTCAACGACCGGCTCCAGCGGCGCCTTTCCGCCCTCGTCTGGAACGAGGGCGGCTGCAGGAGCTGGTACCTCGACTCCCGCGGCGTCAACCGGACCCTCTGGCCGGGCTTCACCTTCGAGTACTGGGCGCGGACCCGGCGGGTGCGGCCCGAGGCATACGAGCTGATCCGCTGAGCCCCGCCGGTCCGGGTCCGGGGCCGGCCGCCCCGGACCCGGACCGGGACCCGGACCGGGACCGGGCGGGACCGGGCGGGACCGGGAGCAGACGTGACCGGACGGGGCCCGGACCGCCTACCGCGCCGGGACCAGCACCAGGGCGCTGCCGCCGCCCCGGCGGGCGGGTTCGGCGACGGCCTGGAGCCTCCCCCCGCCGAGGAACTCCACCGCGGTGGCCGCGCCGATCTCCGGGTTGAGGGCCAGGCTGTGGCCGCGCGCGCTCAGCTCGGCGCCGTGGCGGTCGATGAACGCCTGCTCCGCCTGGGTCTGGGCGGTGTTGCGCTGGGTGGCCCGGGGCGCGGCGACGGCCTCGGGCAGGGACATGCCGAGCTCCCAGCGGTTGACCAGGATCTGCAGCACGGTCGTGATGATCGTGGATCCTCCGGGCGAGCCCAGCGCGAGCACCGGCTTCCCGCCGTCCAGGACGATCGTCGGCGCCATGGACGAGCGGGGCCGCTTGCCGGGGCCGGGCAGGTTCGGGTCGCCGGGGGCCGGGCCGAAGGTGAAGTCGGTCAGCTCGTTGTTGAGCAGGAACCCCCGGCCGGGCACGACGATGCCGTTGCCGCCGGTGGACTCGATGGTGATGTTGTAGGCCACCACGTTCCCCCAGCGGTCCGCCACCACCAGGTGGGTGGTCTCCGGCCCCTCGGGGGCCTGCTGCGCGGTCGCCGCCGGGGTGGCCGCCGGGCACGGCCCGTAGTCCCCGTCGGGCTCGCCGGCCGGGGCCGGGTGCGCCATCGCCCGCTCGGTGACCAGGCAGGCGCGCTCCTTGGCGAAGCCGTCGGACAGCAGCTGCCGCAGGGGCACGCCGGGCACGTCGCCGACGTACTTCCCCCGGTCGGCGAAGGCGAGCCGGGAGGCCTCCAGGTACTCGTGCAGGCCGACCTCCGGCAGCGCCTGGAGGATGTTCAGCGCCTCGCCGACCGTGGAGCCGCCCGAGGACGGGGGCGCCATGCCGTAGACGTCCATGCCCCGGTAGGAGACCTTGGTCGGCGGCCGCTCCAGCGCCCGGTAGGCCGCGAGGTCCGGCAGCTCCATCAGCCCCGGCCGGACGGTGCGGGTGGACCCGGGCGCCACCGGCGGCCTCTTCACGGTGGCCACGATCTCCTCGCCGAGCCGCCCGCCGTACAGCCAGCGGGGGCCGTACCGGCCGAGCAGGCGGTAGGTCTCGGCCAGCTCGGGGTTGCGGAAGGTCGAGCCGACCTTCGGCGGCGCGCCGCCGGGGAGGAAGAGCTTCGCGGTGGAGGTGAAGTCCGCGAAGCGGGCGGCGTTGGCCGCGGTCTGGTCGTGGAACGTCTGGTCGACCGTGAACCCCCTGCGCGCGACCTCGATCGCGGGCTGCAGCGCCTGGCGGAGCGAGAGCGTGCCGAAGCGGCGCAGCGCCAGCTCCCACTGGGCCACGCTGCCGGGCACGCCGGCCGACAGGCCGCTGGTGACGGCCTCCTCGAACGGGATCCCCTCCAGGGAGGCCGCCGTCATCGCCGCCGGGGCCGTCTCGCGGCCGTCGATCGTGTGGACCTTCTTGCGCCGCGCGTCGTAGTAGAGGAGGAAGCCTCCTCCGGCCAGCCCGGCCGAGTAGGGCTCGGTGACCCCGAGCACGGCCGCCGCGGCGACCGCCGCGTCCACGGCGTTGCCGCCGCGGCGCAGCACCCGCAGTGCGGCCTCGCTCGCGTCGAGGTCCACGGTGGAGACCGCGCCGCCGTACCCCTCGGCGACGGCCGTCTTGCCGGTCTTCCCGGTTCCGCCGACCGTCTCGGCCGGCGGGGCCGCCGCGGCGGGCTGGGTGAGCACGGCGGAACCGGCGAGCAGAACCCCGACCAGCGGTACGGCAGAGCGATGAGTGATCATATGTCCTCCCGCGCTGAGCTTTACCCAACTTGTCAGTGTTGTCAGCACCTGTACCGCCGAAGATGTAGCGGCTCCTCCGTCACCGGAAGGACGCCCAGGTCGGGGGTGCGGGTTAGGGTGCTGGCGTGCGCTCCCGACCCCGCTGGACCGACCGGCTGCTCCCGATCATCGTGGGAGCCGTACAGGTCGCGTCCAACTCCCAGGCGGAGCTGAACCAGCCGGGCAGCGTCCCGGCGGACCCGCTCGGTGACGCCCTGCTGCTGGGCGGAGGGCTCGCGCTGGCCCTGCGCCGCCGCCAGCCGGTGCTCACCCTGGTCCTCACCATGGCCACGATGGTCGTCTTCGTCAGCCGGGGCCACGCCTACGGGCCGATCTTCTTCAGCCCCGGCATCGCGCTCTTCAACGCCCTCCTCCGCGGCCACCGGCGGGCCGCCTGGACCGCCGCCGCCGCGGACTACGTGTTCTTCCTCGTGCACACCACCTGGCTGGCGCCCGTACCCAGCCCCGGCCTGTGGCACTCCATCGCGATCGCGGCCGTCATGGGCGTCCTGATGGCGGGGGGCGAGTTCGTCCGGGTCCGGCGCGAGCGCGAGGCCGAGCGCCGCAAGGCCGAGGCCGAGCACCGGGCCGAGCAGGAGCGGACCGCGCAGGAGGAGGCCCGGCGGCAGGCCAGCGAGGAGCGGCTGAGCATGGCCCAGGAACTGCACGACGTGCTGGCCCACAACATCTCGCTCATCCACGTGCAGGCCTCCACCGCGCTGCACCTGATCGACGACCAGCCCGAGCAGGCCCGCACCGCGCTCGCCACGATCAAGCACGCCTCCAAGGACGTGCTCACCGAGATGCGTTCCGTGATCGGCGTGCTCCGCGACGGGGCGCCGCGCTCCCCCACCGCCGGGCTCGACCGGCTGGAGGAGCTGGTCGAGCGGAGCGGCCTGCCCGTCACCGTGGAGACCGCGGGCCGCGCGCGGCCGCTCCCGCCCGGCGTGGACCGGGCCGGGTACCGCATCGTGCAGGAGGCCCTCACCAACGCCCGGCGGCACGCCCCCGGCTCCACCGTCGCCGTCCTGCTGGAGTACGGTCCCGGTGAGCTGCTGATCCGGATCACCGACTCCGGCGGCGGACCGCCGGCCGCCGGCCCCGACCGGGATCTGGGCGGCGGCAACGGCATCCCCGGCATGCGCGAGCGTGCCGCCGCCCTCGGCGGCACGCTGACCGCGGGCCCCTGCGGGCGGGGGTTCCGCGTCGAGGCCAGGCTGCCCGCGCCGGGACAGCCGGAGGAGGCACTGTGATCAGGATCGTCCTCGCCGACGACCAGGCCCTGGTCCGGGCCGGGTTCCGGGCGCTGCTCGACGCCCAGCCCGACATGACCGTGGTCGGCGAGGCCGCCGACGGGGCCGAGGCCCTCGCCCTGGCCGCGCAGCACAGGCCGGACGTGGTCCTGATGGACGTCCGGATGCCCGGCATGGACGGCCTGACCGCCACCCGGCGCATGCCGCCCGGCCCGAGGATCGTCATCCTGACCACGTTCGAGCTGGACGAGTACGTCTTCGAGGCCCTCCGCGGCGGCGCCAGCGGCTTCCTGGTCAAGGACACCGAGCCCGCCGAGCTGATCCAGGCCGTCCGGGTGGTCGCCGCCGGCGACGCCCTGCTCTCCCCCGGCGTCACCCGGCGGCTGATCTCCGAGTATGCCAGCCGCGCCAAGGAGCCCGCCGCCGCGCTCGACCTGTCCGCGCTGACCGACCGCGAGCGCGAGGTCCTCGCCCTGGTCGGCACGGGCATGACCAACGACGAGATCGCCCGGGAGCTGTTCATGAGCCCGGCCACGGCCAAGACCCACGTCAGCCGCGCCATGACGAAGCTCCAGGCCCGCGACCGCGCCCAGCTCGTCGTCATCGCCTACGAGTCCGGCCTGGTCCGCCCCGGCTGGGCCTGAGGACGCCCGGCGCCGCCGCGGACGGGGCCGGTCACGGGCGGGCCGCCCCGGCCGGGCCCGAGGACGCGGCCGTCCGGGGCGGAGGGGTCCCGGACGGGGCGGGCCCGGGGTCACGCGGACGTAGCCCTCGGTGAGTGGAATGTGACTGTTCGCGCCCTCCCGGGGCGGCTAGCGTGCGGACCGTGGGCACCTGGGCGGGGGGCGTTCGTTGAGCGTGGAGGCGGTCGCGCTGTTCACCGGGGGGTTCGCCGCCGGGCTGGTGGCGGGCACCGCGTCGTGCGCGGCGGTGCAGGGCGGGCTGCTGGCGGGGCTGGCCTCCGGGGCGCCCCGGGGGCCCTCCGGGGCGGCCCGGGAGCACCGGCCCTCCTCGGGCCGCGGGTCCGTCCTGCTGTTCCTGGCCGGGCGCCTCGCCTCCCACACGGCCGCCGGGGCGCTGCTGGGACTGCTGGGCTCCGCCGTCCGGCCGTCCCCCGCGGCGCGGGCGGCGCTGCTCGTCGCGACCGGGATCGCGGTGGCCTGCTTCGGGATCCGGATGCTCGTCCGCCGGCCCGCCGCCTGCTCCGGGGACGCGCCGCCCGGGGCCGCCGCGCCGCCGGACGCGGGACGGGCCCTGCTGCTGGGGGCCGCGACGGTCCTCGTGCCCTGCGGGGTCACGCTCGGCGTCGAGGCCGCGGCGGTCTCCACCGGCTCGGTGGCGGGCGGGGCCGCGGCCCTGGCCGGGTTCGCGGTGGGCAGCTCGCCCGCGTTCGCCCTGCTCGGCCTGGTGCTGCGGCGGGTGGCCACGGGCCGGCCGGCGGCGGTGGCGGGGGTGGCCGTGCTGGTCGCCGGCGTGTGGACGGCCGGTTCCGGGCTGCGGCTGGGCGGCTGGACGCCCGCCCCGGGCGGCGCGGCGGCGGCCGCGCCGGCGGTCCCGTCCGCCGGAGCCGGCGGCGTCCAGCGGATCGAGGTCTGGGCGACGGGCCGCGGCTACCGGCCGGGGGTCGTCACCGCCCGCGCGGGGGTGCCCGTCGAGCTCGTCTTCCGTCTCTCCGGCGCCCCCGGCTGCACCCGGACGCTCACCGTCGACGGCCGTGACGTGGTCCTCCCCGCGGTCGTACGGCTCGCCCCGCACGGTCCGGGCACGCTGCGCTACGTCTGCTCCATGGGGATGTACGTGGGCTTCGTGAACTTCGTCGGATAAATCCCCGCCACGGAAGCGGTGATTACGCTCCGCGTCCGATCGGTCACATGCGAATCTGTGCCTTGTCGGCGGGACGTCGGCGAGGAGGACGACATGAGGTGGTGGCCGGACGACCCGGGGACGGCGACACCGGCCATGGTGCCCGCCCCCCGGGGCGCCGAGGACGGTGACCTGGACGGGGCGGACGACGCCGCCCTGGTGCTGGCCGCGCAGGGCGGGGACGTGCGCGCCGCGCACCTGCTCGGCCGCCGCCACGCGCAGCGGGGCGACCGCTCGGCGGCCCGGCACTGGTGGGAGCGGGCGGCGGCCGGGGGCGACCTGGACAGCGCCTTCAACCTCGGCGTGTGGCACGAGAAGCACGGCAGCCTCGACGAGGCCGCGTGCTGGTACGAGCTGGCCGCGGCCGGCGGCGACGCCGAGGCCGCGCTGAACCTGGCGACGCTCCTGCTGGACGGGCACGGCGACCTGACCGCGGCCCGGCACTGGTTCGAGACCGCGGCCCGGGCGGGCTCCCGGCCCGCGGCCCGGCGGCTCGCCCTGCTCTGCGAGGACGCCGGGGAGACCCGGCAGGCCGCGGAGTGGCACCGCGGGGCCGCACTGGACGGCGATCTGGCCTCCGCCCACGACCTGGGCTTCCTCTGCTACGCCTGCGGGGACGAGGACGAGGCGCTGCGCTGGTGGGAGACGGCCGCCCGGGCCGGCCACACCGACGCCGCCTACCATCTCGGCCTGCTCCTGGCCGCGCACCGCGACCCCGAGGGCGCCGAGGTGTTCTACCGGCTGGCCGCCCGGGAGGAGCATCCCGGGGCCGCCTCGCGGCTCGGCGGGATCGCGCTCTCCCGCGGCGACCTGCGGGCCGCCCGGGCCTGGTTCGAGCAGGCCGCGCAGGCGGGGCGGGTCGGCGACCAGCGGACGGCCGGGTTCGTCTGCGTGGAGCTGAAGGACACCGAGGCGGCGGGCCACTGGTTCGGCCGGGCGGCGGCCTGCGGCGACGCGGAGGCCGCCTTCAACTTCGCGCTGCTGCTCATCGCGGAGCGGGGCGACCTGGAGGGCGGGCGGCACTGGTTCCGGCAGGCGGCGCTGGCGGGGCACCGGCAGGCGGCGGCCGAGCTGGCCGCGCTGCTCTCGGTGACCGGCTCGGCTCCCGAGCTCTCCGACCTCTACGCGGCCGACCCGTGGCCGCAGGCCGCGCCGTCCTCGCCGTGGGACCGCACCGCCGAGCCCGAGCTGGTCGCCCGCGCGGAGCTGACCGCCGCCGCGGCGGGCCGCCGGGGCGGTGTCCCGCTCCGCGCGGAGGAACTGGCCGAGATCCTCGGCACCTGGGACCTGGTGACCCGGCCGCTGCACGACCACACCGGCGTCGTGGCGTGGCTGACCGAGCGGAGCGGCCTGCACCGCAGCTCCGTCGAACACCTCGGCGCGGTCCGCGCCACGCTGTTGCGGCCGGGAAGCGCCCCCTGGCCGACCCCGGCCGAGGTCGAGCACGTCCTGGTCACCGCCCGCGAGCTGCGCGCCCGCCTGGAAACCGGCTGACCCCGGAGCGGGCCGCCCCGGCCCGCCCCGGCCCGCCCCGGCCGCGGAGGCGCGGCACCCCGGCTCACGGCGGCCGCGGAGGAACGGAACGGCACGCAGCCCTGGCGCGCGGCGGGCGCGGTCGGGTGTAATGGTCGCGACGGTAGATCAGGGGTAACGGCGCAGACCGACGAGGACACGGTGACCTGCTGATGACGACCGCGGTGGACCGGCTCGCGCCGGGCGACCACGTCTGCTGGGCTTTCCGCGGCGACGACGAGCGCCTGACGACCATGCTGGACTTCGTCGACGCCGGCCTGCGGGCGGGCGAGAAGGTGATGTGCTTCACCGACGGGACCGCGCCGCGGACGCTGCGGTCGGCGCTCGCGGACCGCGGGGTGGACGTCGGGACCGCCGGCGCCCTCGGCCGGGTGGCGTTCCACACCGCCGACGACTCCTACCTCGCCACCGGGCGCTTCGACGCCGAGGCGATGCTGGACGGCTGGCGCGGGCAGCTGGTCCGGACGCGCCGGGAGGGATACCCGGGCCTGCGGGTGATCGCGGACATGGCGTGGGCCGCACGTTCCCCGCGGGTGGACGGCACCGAGCGGCTGGCCTGGTACGAGGCGCAGGCCGGCCGGATCTTCGCCGACGGGTACGCCACCGTGGTCTGCATGTACGACCAGCGGCTGTTCGCGGACGACCGGCTGCGCGGCATCGCCGCCGCCCATCCCGCGACCGTCTCCCCCCGCACCGCGGACGACTGGCGCCCGCGGCTGCGGCTGGCGCGCACCGCCGACCCGGTGGGGCTGCGCCTGACCGGCGAGGCCGACCGCACCTGCAGGGACGCCCTGGAGGCGGTCCTGGCCGGGCTGGCCGAGGACCTGCCCGCCGACGGCCCGGTGACCGTTGACCTGGGCGGGCTGGCCTTCGCCGACGCCGGATGCGCGGCGGCGCTGGCGCGCGCCGCCGGCGCCCTGCCGTACGGCATGCGGGTCGTGGGCGCCTCGGCCGCGCTGCGCAGGCTCCTCGGCCTGGTCGGGGCCGGAGCGCGCGGGCTGACGGTCCCGCTCGGCGCCGGCGGCGACGCCCCGGCCCGGCGGCGCGGGCCGCGCCCCCTCAGGAGCGGACGGCGCAGCCCGGCGCGGCCTCCTGCGCGGCGGGCCCGGGACGGCCGATCGACGGCATGCCGAGCATGACGCCGGAGCCCCCGGAGGCCGGGGCGCCCTGGCGGGCCTGCCAGGCGTCGCCCGCGCGGGTGCGGCGCAGCGCCAGCACGGGCCCGTCCGCCACCAGGTGGTGCGGCGCGGCGTAGGTCACCTCGACGCTGACCATGTCACCCGGGCGCGGGACCTCGTCGCCGGGGACGAAGTGGACCAGGCGGTTGTCGGGGGCCCGGCCGGACAGGCGGTGGGTGGCCTCGTCCTTGCGGCCCTCGCCCTCGGCCACCAGCACCTCGAGCGTCCGGCCGACCTGCTTCTTGTTCTCCTCCCAGGAGATCTCGTTCTGCAGCTCGACCAGCCGGTCGTAGCGCTCCTGCACGACCTGCTTGGGGACCTGGCCGTCCATGGTGGCGGCGGGCGTGCCGGGCCGGATGGAGTACTGGAAGGTGTAGGCGTTCGCGAAGCGCGAGGCGCGCACCACGTCCAGGGTGGCCTGGAAGTCCTCCTCGGTCTCGCCGGGGAAGCCCACGATGATGTCGGTGGAGATGGCCGCGTCCGGCATGGCGGCGCGGACCCGCTCGATGATGCCGAGGTAGCGCTCGGCCCGGTAGGAGCGGCGCATCGCCTTGAGGATCCGGTCGGAACCGGACTGCAGCGGCATGTGCAGCTGGTGCATCACGTTGGGCGTCTCGGCCATGGCCGCGATGACGTCGTCGGTGAAGGCCGCCGGGTGCGGGCTGGTGAAGCGGACCCGCTCCAGGCCCTCGACCTCGCCGCAGGCCCGCAGCAGCTTGCCGAAGGCGAGCCGGTCGCCGAACTCCACGCCGTAGGTGTTGACGTTCTGCCCCAGCAGCGTGACCTCCAGCACGCCCTGGCCGACCAGGGTCCGCACCTCGGCCAGGATGTCGCCGGGGCGGCGGTCCTTCTCCTTGCCCCGCAGCGACGGCACGATGCAGAAGGTGCAGGTGTTGTTGCACCCGACCGAGACCGACACCCACGCCGCGTAGGCGGACTCGCGCTTGGTCGGCAGCGTGCTGGGGAAGGTCTCCAGCGACTCCTTGATCTCGACCTGGGCCTCCTGCGCGATCCGGGCGCGCTCGAGGAGGACCGGCAGCGAGCCGATGTTGTGCGTGCCGAACACCACGTCGACCCAGGGCGCCCTGCGGACGATCTCGCCCTGGTCCTTCTGGGCCAGGCAGCCGCCCACGGCGATCTGCATGCCGGGGTTGCGCACCTTGGCGGGGCGCAGGTGGCCGAGGTTGCCGTAGAGGCGGTTGTCGGCGTTCTCCCGCACGGCGCAGGTGTTGAACACGACCACGTCGGCCGTGTCGCCCTCCGGGGCGGGGACGTATCCCGCGTCTTCCAGCAGGCCCGACAGGCGCTCGGAGTCGTGCACGTTCATCTGGCACCCGTAGGTACGGACCTCGTACGTGCGGGGGCTCTTGGCGGTGGCAGTCATCTCGGTATACAAGGGTAGGCGCTCCCCCGACCCGCGGCGCCCCCGAGCCGCCCCCCGGACGGCCGGGCGGGCCGCGTTCGGGCAGGTCGTGACCGGATCGGTACCGCAGGGTTAGCCTGGGGTGCCCTTTACGGAATTACGTTGGTCTCCATGACGCAGAACGGGGACGCGACTCCTCTTGTCGTGCTCGAAGGGGTCAACAAGCACTTCGGCAGCCTCCATGTGCTGCGCGACATCAACCTCACGATCTCGCGGGGCGAGGTGCTGGTGGTGATCGGCCCCTCCGGCGGGGGCAAGTCGACGCTGTGCCGTACGATCAACCGGCTGGAGACCATCGACGGCGGGACGATCACGTTCGACGGGCAGCCGCTCCCCGCCGAGGGGAAGGCGCTGGCCCGCCTCAGGTCCGAGGTGGGCATGGTCTTCCAGTCCTTCAACCTGTTCGCGCACAAGACGATCCTGGAGAACGTCACACTCGGACCGGTCAAGGTCAGGGGCGTCGACCGGGCCCGGGCCGAGCAGCGCGGCATGGAGCTGCTGGAGCGGGTCGGCATCGCCAGCCAGGCGGCGAAGTACCCGGCGCAGCTGTCCGGAGGCCAGCAGCAGCGCGTGGCCATCGCCCGGGCGCTGGCCATGGACCCCAAGATGATCCTGTTCGACGAGCCGACCTCCGCGCTGGACCCGGAGATGGTCCAGGAGGTGCTCGACGTCATGATCGAGCTGGCCCGCGACGGCATGACGATGATGGTCGTCACCCACGAGATGGGATTCGCCCGGCGCGCGGCCAACCGCGTGGTGTTCATGGCGGACGGGCAGGTCGTCGAGGAGAACACGCCCGACGAGTTCTTCACCAACCCCCGGACCGAGCGGGCTCAGGACTTCCTCTCCAAGATCCTGACGCACTGAGACCTTCCGGCCAGGCTGCTCACCCCGAATGAAGAAGAGGAAACGGAACATGCGAGTACTGCGTATCGGTGCGGCGATCGCCGCGGCCGGCGCGCTCACCCTGGGCCTCGCGGCCTGCGGGAGCGACAGCGGAGGCGGCGGCGACACCGCGGCCTACAGCTCGGTCGTCGACAAGGTCAAGGGCGCCAAGAAGGTCGTCGTCGGCACCAAGTGGGACCAGCCGAGCCTGGGCCTGAAGACCGGCGCCGAGCCGGAGGGCTTCGACGTCGAGGTCGCCAAGTACGTCATCAAGGAGCTCGCGGGCGGCGCGGACGTCGAGATCGAGTGGAAGGAGTCCGCGTCCTCCAACCGCGAGGCCTTCCTCGCCAACGGCACCGTGGACATCATCTTCGCGACCTACTCGATCACCGACAGCCGCAAGGAGAAGGTGACCTTCGGCGGGCCGTACATCGTGGCCCACCAGGACGTCATGGTCCGCGGCGACGACACCAGCATCACCAAGCCCGAGGACCTCAAGGGCAAGCGCATCTGCCAGGCCGCCGGCTCCAACTCCTACAAGCGGATCACCGACCCGCCGCCGGACGGCGAGCTGGACCTGGACGCCGAGCTGGTGGGCGCCGCCAACTACTCCGAGTGCGTGCAGAAGCTCGGCGGCAACAACCTGGACGCGGTGACGACCGACGACCTGATCCTGGCGGGCTTCGCCAAGCAGGCCGGCGGGAACTTCAAGATCCTCGGCCAGCCGTTCACCGACGAGAAGTACGGCGTCGGCCTGAAGAAGGGCGACACCAAGACGTGTGAGGCCGTCAACGCGGCGATCACCAAGATGTACCAGGACGGCACCGCCCAGCAGCTGTTCCAGAAGTGGTTCGCGGGAGCCCAGGGCCTCAAGGCGCCGACGGGCGCCCCGCAGTTCGAGCCCTGCGCGTAGTCCGGCCCCACGCGAGCGGCCGGTGACCCCCGCCGGGGGGCACCGGCCGCCGCCGTCTTCGCTGTGGAGCACCATTGAATGATCTGATCAAGTACGCGCCGGACCTCGCCCTGGGCTTCCTGGAGAACATGAAGCTCGCGGCGGTGTGCGCCGTGCTCTCCCTCATCCTCGGCACGGTCCTGGTGTCGATGCGCGTGGCGCCGACGCCGGTCCTGCGCGCGGCCGGGACCCTCTACGTCAACATCGTGCGCAACACGCCGCTCACCCTCGTGCTGGCGTTCTCCGCGCTCGGACTCAGCGACACCCTCGGCCTGACCATCTCCGAGACGCCGCGCACCAACTCGTTCTGGCTGGTCGTGATCGGCCTGTCGGTCTACACCGCGGCCTTCGTCTGCGAGGCGCTGCGCGCGGGCATCAACACGGTGCCGCTCGGGCAGGCCGAGGCGGCTCGCGCCATCGGGCTCACCTTCCTGCAGTCCCTGCGGCTGATCATCCTTCCGCAGGCGTTCCGCACGGTGATCGCCCCCCTCGGCAGCGTGATCATCGCGATGATCAAGAACACCACGGTGGCGGTCGCGGGCGGCTACCTCGCCGAGTCGGCGTTCGTCATGAAGGACACCTTCGACGACACCGGCGCGTCGATCCCCATCTTCCTCGGCATCGCGGTGGCGTTCATGGTCGTGATCCTGCCGATCGGCTTCTTCACCGGCTGGCTGAGCCGGAGACTGGCGGTGGCCCGATGAGCAGCGCCTCCGTCCTCTTCGACGCCCCGGGCCCGCGCGCCCGGGTGCGCAACGCCGTCTACACGGTCGCCGCCCTGGCCGCGATCGCCGGCCTGCTGTACTTCGTCTACGCCAAGTTCGACGAGAAGGGGCAGTGGGAGGGCCGGATCTGGGAGCCCTTCCTGCGCTGGGAGACCTGGACGACGCACATCTTCCCCGGCCTGCTCGGCACGCTGGAGGCGGCGGGCCTGGCCGCGGTCCTCGCGCTGGCCTTCGGCGCCGTGTTCGGCCTGGCCCGCCTGTCCGACCACGCCTGGATCAGGATCCCCGCCGGCGCGGTCGTGGAGGTCTTCCGGGCCATCCCGCTGCTGCTGCTGATCTTCTTCATCTTCTACCTGGCGCCCAGCGTCCTGGGCGGCGCCGACTACGCCTTCATGGCGGTGGTCGCCGGACTGACCCTCTACAACGGGTCGGTGCTGGCCGAGGTGGTCAGGTCGGGCGTGCAGGCCGTGCCGCGCGGGCAGTCCGAGGCGGCCTACGCCGTCGGCATGCGCAAGAACCAGGTCATGCGGATGATCCTGCTGCCGCAGGCGGTGACCGCGATGATGCCCGCGATCGTGAGCCAGCTCGTCGTGCTGCTCAAGGACACCGCGCTGGGCTACATCATCGCCTACGTCGACCTGCTCAACACGGGCTTCAAGATCCTCCCCGCCGTCTTCTTCGGCTCGCTCATCCCGGCGGCGATCGTCATCGGGATCATCTACGTCGGCCTGAACCTGGCGCTGAGCGCCCTGGCCACGTGGCTGGAGCGGCGCAGCCGGCGCAGCCGGAAGACCGCCGCGGCCCCCGTCGCCCCGCCCGGGGCCGCCGGGGCGGCCGGCGGCGGCGTCTCCGGGATGGACTGACCGGACCGCGGGGAGGGCGGGCGCGCCGCCCTCCCCGCCCGCTCCGCTCCTCGCCCGCCGCGACCTCTGAACGTCATACCGGCGACACACGGCGTGTTATCGGGCAGGATTACGGCATGCCCGCAGAGCGTGATGTCCTGCCGTACGCCGCCTGGCCCTCCCCCATCTCCACCTCGGACGTCGCCCGTTCGGGGCTGCACCTGGGCTTCCCCACCGTGCTCGGCGACGAGGTGTGGTGGACCGAGGACCGCCCCGCCGAGGGCGGGCGGACCACGATCATGCACCGGGGCGCCGACGGCGCCCGGCACGAGCTGCTGCCCGCCCCGTGGAGCGCCAGGAGCCGCGTCCACGAGTACGGCGGGCGCTCCTACGCGGTGGTCCCCGGCCCGGGGCCCGACCGGAGCGTCGTCTTCGCCGACCAGGCCGACCAGCGCCTCTACCTGCTGGCGCCGGGCGCCGAACCCCGGCCGATCACCCCTGAGCCCGACCGGGAGGCCGGACTCCGCTACGCCGACCTGACCGTCCGGGACGGGCAGGTCTGGTGCGTCCAGGAACGCCACCACGACGGCGACGCCGCGGGCGGGGGCGGCAAGGTCAGCCGGTCGATCGTCTCCGTCCCCCTGCACGGCGGCGCAGAGCCGCGCGAGCGCGTCGCCGGGAGCGACTTCTACGCCTGCCCCGTCCTGTCCCCCGACGGCGAGCACCTGGCCTACATCTGCTGGAACCACCCGCTGATGCCGTGGAACGGCACCGAGCTGCGGGTCACCCGGCTGTCGGACGGCGCCTCCTGGACCGTCAAGGGCGGCGCCACCGAGTCCGTGCTGGCCCCGCAGTGGCGCGACGACCGCAGCCTCTATCTCGTCTCCGACTGGTCGGGCTGGTGGAACCTCTACCG
Source organism: Planomonospora alba (assembly GCF_039534085.1). Classification (NCBI taxonomy): domain Bacteria; kingdom Bacillati; phylum Actinomycetota; class Actinomycetes; order Streptosporangiales; family Streptosporangiaceae; genus Planomonospora; species Planomonospora alba. The sequence continues at coordinate 72,912 of NZ_BAAAUT010000009.1, read as the reverse complement.
GGTCGGCATCCACGGCACCTCCCCGCAGGCCCTCCACCCGGCCGAGGAGGAGTTCGCCGGGCCGCTCTGGCAGCTGGGCGGCTCGCCGTACGCGGTGCTGGACGACGGCCGGCTGGCGGTCCTGCACGGGCAGGGCGAGCTGCGGCTGGGCGTGCTCGACCCCGACAGCGGCACGCTCACCGACCTCGACGTGCCCTACGACGGGTGGCTGCCCGCCCTGGCCGCCGACGGGCGCACCCTCGCCGGGATCGGGTACGGCCCGGCGGTGCCCCGCTCGGTCGTCCGGGTGGACGCCGTGACCGGGCGGGTGGAGGCGCTCCGGCGCGACGTCGACGAGCTGCCCGACATCGCCTACCTCCCGGTGCCGCGCACCGTGGAGATCGAGGGGAGGTTCGGCCGCCGGGTGCACGCCCACGTCTACCCGCCGTCCAACCCCGAGGCCCGCGGGCAGGGCGCGCCGCCGTACGTGGTGTTCGTGCACGGCGGGCCGACCGGCTACAGCACGACGGCGCTCGACCTGGAGAAGGCGTTCTTCACCAGCCGCGGCATCGGCGTCGCCGACGTCAACTACGGCGGCTCCACCGGGTACGGCCGCGCCTACCGCGAGCGGCTGCGCGGCCAGTGGGGCGTGGTCGACGTGGAGGACGCGATCGCCGCGGCCGAGTGGCTGGCCGCCGAGGGGCTGGCCGACCCGGCGCGGATCGCGATCCGGGGCGGCAGCGCGGGCGGCTGGACCGTCATGGCGGCCTGCGCGCGCTCCGGCGCGTTCGCCGGGGGCGTCTCCTACTACGGGGTGAGCGCCCTCGGGCCGTTCGCCGAGACGACCCACGACTTCGAGTCCCGCTACGTGGAGTGGCTGGTCGGTCCGGCCGACCCCGTGCTGTACGGCTCCCGCGAACCACTCGGCCAGGTGGCCGGGGTGCGCTGCCCGATGCTCCTGCTGCAGGGCCTGGCCGACCCGGTGGTGCCGCCGGCCCAGTCGCAGGCGTTCGCCGACGCCCTGTCCGAGCGCGGCGTGCCCTGCACCTACATCACCTTCGAGGGCGAGTCCCACGGTTTCCGCCGCGCCGAGACGCGCAGCGCGGCGCTCGCCACCGAGCTGGCCTTCTACCAGCAGATCTTCTCCTGACAGCCGGCGCCCGGACCCGGCGCCCGCTCGCCCGGCCCGGCCGGCGCGGGACCTCCCGCTCCGGCCGGGCTCCGGCGTCCCCGCACCCGAGCGGCTTCCGTCGGCGTGCCCGCGCCTGAGGGCTGCCGCAGCGGTTCCCACCGGTATGCCCGCACCTGAACGCGGCCGCAGCGGCCCCATCGGTTGACGGGCGCCCTGCTGCCTTCTATGGTTCATTGGTGGAGTAACTAACCATAGAAGTAGGTGGTCATGTTCGACGACCGGAGCCCCATCTACCGGCAGATCGCCGAACGCATCAAGGCGGACGTGCTGAGCGAGGCGCTGAAGGGCGACGAGCAGGTCATGTCCACCAACCAGTACGCCGCCTTCTACCGGATCAACCCGGCGACGGCGGCCAAGGCGTTCCAGCAGCTGGTCGAGGAAGGCGTCCTCTACAAGAAACGAGGTATCGGCATGTTCGTCAGCCCGGACGCCCGGGACATGCTCCGGGCCGAGCGCAGGAAGAGCTTCTTCACCGACAGGGTCGATCCGATGGTCGCCGAGGCCAGAGCCGTCGGGATCCCGCTGGAGGACGTGATCGAGCGCATCAGGGAACTGGAGGGGCGATGAGGATCGAGACCGAGGACCTGGTCCTGCGCTACGGCGAGACCACGGCGATCGACGGCCTGACGCTGGAGCTGGAGGGCGGGAAGATCTACGGGCTGCTCGGCCGGAACGGGTCGGGCAAGACGAGCCTGCTCTCGATCCTGGCGGCCTTCCGCCGGCAGACGGCGGGCAGCGTGCGGATCGACGGACGGCCCGTGTTCGAGAACGCCGCCGTCACCTCCCGGATCAGCCTGATCCGGGACAACGGCGAGACCGTCGACATCGGCACCGCCGAGGACGCGATCTTCTTCGCCGAGTGGCTCCGCCCGGACTGGGACGGCGCCTACGCCCGCTCGCTGCTGGACCTGTTCGGCATCGACCCGAAGAAGAACGTCAAGGAGATGTCCAAGGGGCAGCGCTCGGCGCTGGGCGTGGTCATCGGCCTGGCCGGCCGGGCGCCGCTGACCATGTTCGACGAGTCGTACCTGGGCATGGACGCGCCCTCCCGGCAGGCCTTCTACGACGCGCTGCTCGCCGACTACATGGCGCACCCCCGCACGATCATCATGTCCACCCACCTCATCGAGGAGGTCAGCCCCCTCTTCGAGGAGGTCGTGATCATCGACAGGGGCCGGCTGGTCGCGCACGAGGAGAGCCACACCCTGCTGGCCCGGGGAACGGCCGTGACCGGGCCCGTCGCACAGGTCGAGGCGTTCACCGCCGGGCTGAAGGTGCTCGGCACCAGGCGGCTCGGCCCGACCGCGTCGGCGATGGTCTACGGCGACCTCGACGACGCCCGGCGCGGACAGGCCGCCGCGGCGGGGCTCGACCTCGGGCCGATCGCCATGCAGGACCTGTTCGTCCACCTGACCGGAGGACCCGGAGCACCCGGGGCCCCCGGAACCGGAGAAGAGTCCCCCGCCGCAGAGCTCCGCACCGGAGAGACCCGATGAGATTCCCCACCCGGCTCCTCGCCGCCAACGCCTACTTCGCCCTGCTGCTGTTCGCCGGCTACGTCGTGGTCGTCGCCGTGATCGCGGCCGGCGTCGCGGTCTTCGGCACGCTCAGCCAGAGCGCCTGGGAGGCCGCCGTCCAGCTGCCCCGGTGGTACGCCCTGTTCACCGGGGTGGCCCTGGTCCGGCAGTATCTGCCGATGTACGTCGCGCACGGGCAGACCCGCCGCCAGTTCGGCGCCCAGGCCGCCGTCACCGTCGCGCTGTTCGCCCCGTTCCTGTCCGCCCTGATCACGCTCGGCTACCTGCTGGAGGCGCTGGTCTACAACCTGGCCGGCCGGCCGCAGGCCCTCGACAAGGTCCACCTGTTCACCGAGCCGACGCAGGTGCCGCTCGTCTTCGTCGAGTATCTGCTGGAGTTCGTCACCTGGATCGTCTCGGGAACCTTCATCGGGGCCGGCTTCTACCGGTGGGAGGGCGGCGGGCTGCTGCTGATCCCGGTCGGGATCGGCCTGCTGCTGCTCAACGAGGGCGCCGTCGGCACCGACCACCTCGGCCTGCCGTTCATCGGTGACCGGCTCGCCCTCGACCTGCCCCACTCCCTGGGACTGGCGCTCGGCGTCGGCGCCGCCACCTTCGTGCTCGGCCTCGCGCTGACCTGGTCGATCATCCGCGACATGCCGATACGCAACCGGAAGTCGTGAACGGAGCCGGAGCGGCGGCTCCGGCGGACGGCCCGGCGGCCCCTCGAAGGGCCGCCGGGTCCCGCCACGGGAGGCGGACCCCTCCGCGGAGAGGCGGACCGCCCCGCGGCCGGCGGGCACGGTGGTCTCCCCGGCCCCGTCCGGGAGCCGCCCCGCCGCTGCCCCTGCCGGGAGGGAACCGGGCCCTACCGGGCGAACTCGATGGCGCGGGACTCGCGGACCACGGTGATGCGGATCTGCCCCGGGTAGGTGAGCTCCTCCTCGATCTGCTTGGCCACGTCGCGCGCGATGACCGAGGCCTGGATGTCGTCGACCGCGTCGGGCTTCACCATGACCCGGATCTCACGGCCCGCCTGCATGGCGAAGACCTTCTCCACGCCCTCGTAGGACTGGGCGATCTCCTCCAGCCGCTCCAGCCGCTTGACGTAGGCCTCCAGCGACTCGCGGCGCGCCCCCGGGCGGCCGCCGCTGATCGCGTCGGCCGCCTGGGTCAGCACCGCCTCCACCGTGCGGACCTCGACCTCGTTGTGGTGCGCCTCGATCGCGTGCACGACGTCCTCGTGCTCGCCGTACCGGCGGGCGATCTCCGCGCCGATCAGTGCGTGGCTGCCCTCGACCTCGTGGGTGAGGGCCTTGCCGATGTCGTGCAGGAGCGTGCAGCGCTTGAGCAGCATCTGGTCGAGCTTGAGCTCGGCCGCCATGATCCCGGCGATGTGCGCGGACTCGACGAGGTGGCCGAGCACGTTCTGCCCGTAGGAGGTGCGGTAGCGCAGCTGGCCGAGGAGGGCGACCAGCTCCGGGTGCATGTCGGTGATGCCCAGCTCCACCAGCGCGTCCTCGCCCGCGCGCACGCACAGCTCCTGCACCTCCGCCTTGCTGCGCTCGTAGGCGTCCTCGATGCGCTGGGGGTGGATGCGGCCGTCCAGGACCAGCTTCTCCAGGGTCAGCCGGGCGATCTCCCGGCGGACCGGGTCGAAGCAGGACAGCAGCACCGCCTCGGGGGTGTCGTCGATGATGAGGTTGACGCCGGTGGTCGACTCGAAGGCGCGGATGTTGCGGCCCTCGCGGCCGATGATGCGGCCCTTCATCTCGTCGCCCGGCAGGTGGAGCACGCTGACGACGGACTCGGCCGTCTGCTCGGTGGCCACGCGCTGGACGGCCAGCGTCACGATCTTGGCTGCGCGCTTCTCACCCTCTCGGCGCGCCTCGCTCTCGATCTCCCGCACGATCAGCGCGGCCTCGCGCTTGGCCTGGTTCTCGATCTCCCTGACCAGCTCGGCCTTGGCCTGGGCGCTGGTCATCCCGGCCGCGCGCTCCAGGACGGCCCGGCGCTCCTCGGCGATCCGGTCGAGGTCGGCACGGCGGTCGGCCAGCTCGGTCTCGGTCTCGGCGAGCTTGCGGGCCCGCTCCGCCTGGCGCCGGGCCTCCTCGTCGAGCCGCTGCTCCCGCTCGGCCAGCCGGCTCTCCCTGCGCTCCAGGTCGGCGCGGAGCTCCTTGAGCTCGTACTTGAGCACCTTGGCCTCGGCCTCGACCTCCCGGCGCATCTGCGAGGCGTTCTCCGCGGCGATCTCGGAGCGGCGCAGGATCTCCCCGGCCTCCTTCTCCGCCCGGCTGCGCAGCTCGGCCGCCTCGCGCTTGACCTCCTCCAGCTCGGCGTAGACCTCGGCCAGCTGCTCGGGGGAGGGACCGCTCGTCCTGGCCGGGGCCTGCGTACGGCGCAGCAGCAGGACCAGCACGGCTATCGTCGTCCCGGCGAGCACCACGAGTGCCCCTGCCAACACGACGACCACAACCGGATCCATGCGCGCTCCGCCCTCCTCGCCTTGCCATCACCGAGCACCCGAGGGGTCACACGCACGGCACGGAAAGTCCAAGCGGTACAGCCACCAGGACAGATGTCAACCCAGGAGCGGCAGCGCGCCGGCCCTCCTGACCGGCACCTCGCCCGCCCGCGCCGTAAAGCTCGTTCGTCCGTAGTTCACCGTTATGACAATCCGCGCTGCGCGGAGTAACTCCTCACTGGAGTCGAGATTAAGCGTCGAAGAGGTAACGAGCAAGCAAAGGTCTCCTGGCCCGCGTGTTCCCCTCAGTCGAAAGGGCGGTCCGGATCTCAGCCGAAGGGGTGGTCCGGATCGGCCTCCCCGAGGGGGTCGTCCGTCCCTTCGGCCTCCAGTGCCTCACGGATCACCCGGAAGGCCAGACCGGGACCGTAGCCCTTGCGGGCGAGCATGCCCGCGAGCCGCCGCGTCCGGGCGGCGGGGTCGAGCCCGCGCGTCGAGCGGAGCTTGCGCTCCACGAGACGGCGGGCGGTCTCCGCCTCCTCCTCGGGGTCGAGGCGCCCGACCGCCTCCTTGACGGTGTCCTCGTCCACGCCGCGGTGCCGCAGCTCCGAGGCCAGCGCGCGCCGGGCCAGCCCCCGCCCGGCGTGGCGCGAGCTCACCCACGCCGCCGCGAACGCCTCGTCGTCGATGAGACCGACCTCGGAGAACCGCTCGAGCACGGCCTCGGCGGCGTCCTCGGGCACCTCCCGTTTGCGCAGGGCCTCCGCCAGTTGCGCCCGGGTGCGCGGCGCCGCGGTCAGCAGGCGCAGGCAGATCGCCCGCGCCACCGCCTGGGGGTCGGCGTCGGGGCCCCGGCTCGCCGGCGACCCCTCGACCGGCCCGTCCGGGAGGAAGCCCCCGGAACCGCTCCGAGACCGCCCCCGGCGGCTCCCGCGGTCACCGTCTCGGGCGCGCCGGGCGGATCGGCCGCCGCGGCGCCCCCCGCCTGCCGGTCCGTCGTCGCCTCCCGCGGCGGGCCCGTCCCCGACCGGGCCCGCGCCCGAGGTGAAGGCCTCCCAGGCGTCCGCCGGCGCCTGCGCTCCCGCCGCGCCGCGGCGGGAGCGGCGCGGACGCTCGCCGCGCCTGCCCGTTCCGGGGGGACCCGGGTCGGGCAGGGCCGCGCCGGGGGCGTCCGGCTCGGGCAGATCGGGCCAGGCCCCCCAGTCCCGCGGCCCGGCCCCGCCGGCCGGACCGGAGTCAGGTCCCGTCACCGTGGATCAGCTCGCCTCAGGCGTCGGCGGCCTTGGCCGCGGCGGCCTTCGCGCCACGGCCCGAAGGAGCGGCGGCCGGGGCGGCGGGGGCCGCCGGCGGGGCGGCCGGGGCGTCCACGCTCGGGCCGACGCCGAGCTTCTCCTTGATCTTCTTCTCGATCTCGTTGGCCATGTCGGGGTGGTTCCGCAGGAAGTTGCGGGCGTTCTCCTTGCCCTGGCCGAGCTGGTCGCCCTCGTAGGTGTACCAGGCGCCGGACTTGCGGACGAAGCCGTGCTCGACGCCCATGTCGATCAGACCGCCCTCGCGGGAGATGCCGACGCCGTACAGGATGTCGAAGTCGGCCACCCGGAAGGGCGGGGCCATCTTGTTCTTGACGACCTTCACCCGGGTGCGGTTGCCGACCGGCTCGGTGCCGTCCTTCAGCGTCTCGATGCGGCGGACGTCGAGGCGGATCGAGGCGTAGAACTTCAGCGCCTTGCCACCGGTCGTGGTCTCCGGCGAGCCGAACATGACGCCGATCTTCTCGCGGAGCTGGTTGATGAAGATCGCGGTGGTGCCGGTGCTGTTGAGCGCGCCGGCGACCTTGCGCAGGGCCTGCGACATCAGGCGGGCCTGGAGACCGACGTGGCTGTCGCCCATCTCGCCCTCGATCTCGGCCTTCGGCACCAGCGCCGCGACCGAGTCGATGACCAGCAGGTCGATGGCGCCCGAGCGGATGAGCATGTCGGCGATCTCCAGCGCCTGCTCGCCGGTGTCGGGCTGGGAGACGAGCAGCGCGTCGGTGTCGACGCCGAGCTTCTTGGCGTACTCGGGGTCGAGGGCGTGCTCGGCGTCGATGAACGCCGCGATGCCGCCCTGGCGCTGGGCGTTGGCCACCGCGTGCAGCGCGACGGTGGTCTTACCGGAGGACTCCGGGCCGTAGATCTCGACGATGCGACCGCGCGGGAAGCCGCCGATGCCGAGCGCGACGTCCAGCGCGATGGAGCCGGTCGGGATCACTTCGATGGGTGCGCGGGTCTCGTCGCCGAGACGCATGACGGAGCCCTTGCCGAACTGCCGCTCGATCTGAGCGAGCGCGGTCTCGAGCGCCTTCTCGCGGTCGTTAGCTGCCACTGGGAGCCCCCTGGGAGGGTTGCGGTTCGAATCGGTGTTGCCAGAAAGCTACGGGGTGCCACCGACATTTTCCGGAGAGCACGCCACTAGGGCTGACCCGTCCAATATAGCCGAACGACTGTTCGATGGTCGCTCGATCGCGACACGCGTCCCGCCGCCGCGCGCGCCCCGCCGTACCGCCGGGCCTCTCTGCCGGGCGACATTCCCGGGCATTCCGCCGGACCTGTTGTAACCCCGCCTGACCTGGGGGAATCCTGGAGCCAAAACGATCCGGAGGGGCCTCACAGTGACCGACCCGCTGACCGACACGTTCAGCCGGCAACGCCTGGCCCACCTCGAGTCCCTGGCCGCGGAGCTGCCCGGGCGGGGGCTGGTCGGCCGCATGCTCGGCGGCGGCGACCCCGTGCTGTGGATCTGGCATCCCGGCACCGGGAAGCAGACGATCGTCTTCGCCACCCCGGCCCGGGAGGGCTGGCTCCTCCTGTGGTCGCCGAGCGGCCAGGAGGGCACCGGCGACCCGGCCCACGTGGCCGAACTGATCGGCAAGCTGCTGGGCGACGATCCCGCTCACCCGCCGGGCGGATCCGCCCCGCAACGGCCGCCCGACCCCTGACCCGGCGGTCCCGGCCCGCGGCTCCGCCGCCGGCCCCGCCTCCCGTCCCGCCCCGGGCCGACGCCCGGATCCGGGGCGCACCGCCGCGGACCGGCGCACCGCCGCGGACCGGCGTTCCGCCGCCGATCCGGCGTCCCCGCGGCGGGCCACGGCGCCGCCGCCGGATCGTCCTCAGCACTCCGGCCTTCAGCCCGGGGAACGCGTCAGCGAAGGCGGGCCTCGACGTCCGACACCCGGCACACCGCGTGCCAGACGTCCTTGGCCGCGAAACCGTCGGCCAGCGCCTGGTCCACGGTCCGGCCGCCCAGCTCCGCGATGACGTAGTCGCGGGCCCACGACTCGGCGTAGGCGTCGCCGAAGTGCAGCTTCATCCGCTTCCAGAAATCCGACAGGCGCATGCTCCCAGTATGGGGGCCGCGCAGTGCGGTCCCCGCCCTCCGGCCGCCGCCGGGATCAGATGACGCGGGAGCCGTACATCTCGCCGAGGGGGTCGGCCAGCAGCTCCAGCCGGGTCCCGTCGGGGTCCCTGAAGTAGATCGAGGCGCCGCTCTCGATCTGGTGCGGCACGCCCGCCGCCTCCAGCCGCCCGCGCAGCCGCTCCCAGGTCACCGGGTCCACCGAGATGGCGATGTGGTGGAGCCCGCCGAGGACCTCGGCGTAGGGGCCGAGGTCCAGCCCGGGGAAGTCGAAGAAGGCCAGCAGGTTGCCGTTGCCGATGTCGAAGAAGAAGTGGTTGGAGCCCCGGTAGTCGCGGTTCTCGAAGATCTCCGTGAGGGGGAACTCCAACAGGTCCTGGTAGAAGGCGATCGTCCGTTCGACGTCGGAGCAGATCAGGGCGAAGTGGTGGAGCCCTCTGGCGCTGCTGGGCGGGCGGTGCGCCCGCAGGTGCGCCTCCCTGATCCGCTCTCGTGCCGTCTCGATGGCCGGATAGTCGACGCTCATCGCCATCCCATCGCTCGGTGTGCCGGTCGCCCGCCCGGACCCGGGGCCGGACCCGGACGCGCTGTGTCTGAGCTATTTCTCCGTGCCGGGAGTGACTCAACCTTTCCGGAACGTCACGCCGTTGTCACGCGGCTGTCACGACGCTGTCACACCGGGGCGGGCGTGCCCCGCCGGGACGCGGGCTCCGCAGACCCGGGGCCCCGGAGGCCGGGGCCGCGCCCGTCCGCCCGCCGGGCCTGCCGCAGGGACCGGTCGTGGCGGTCCCGGCCCGGACGGCCCGTCCGGCGGAACGGCGCCGCCGGCGGCTCCGGCCCGCGGACTCTGTCGGTGGCACGCGGCACTATGAGACGGTGACCGGATCAGCGCTCGCCCACTTCACCCAGGTGACCAGGGAATGGTTCACCGGAGCCTTCGCCGCGCCGACCGCCGCCCAGGAGGGCGCGTGGGAGTCGATCGCCCGGGGCGACAACACGCTGGTGGTCGCCCCGACCGGGTCCGGCAAGACCCTGGCCGCGTTCCTGTGGTCGCTCGACCGCCTGGCCGCCGAGCGCACGGCGGACGCCCGCCCCGCGGTGGAGGAGACCGGTCCCGGGGCCGCCGCGGTCTCCGGGACCGCAGACGCGGAGACCCGGGCCGCGGAGACCCGGGCCGCGGAGACCCGGGACGCGCCCGCCGCGGGCCGGCGGCGGCGCTCCCGGGCCGCGGACGGCGGTGCCCCCCGGCGGTGCCGGGTGCTCTACGTCTCCCCGCTCAAGGCCCTGGCGGTGGACGTCGAGCGCAACCTTCGGGCGCCGCTGGCCGGGCTGAGGCAGACCGCCCGGCGGCTCGGGCTGCCGGTGCCGGACATCTCGGTGGCGGTCCGGTCCGGCGACACCTCCGCCGAGGAGCGGCGCAGGTTCGCCGCCCGGCCGTCCGACATCCTCATCACCACGCCCGAGTCGCTGTTCCTGCTGCTCACGAGCCAGGCCCGCGAGTCGCTGCGCGGCGTGGAGACCGTCATCGTCGACGAGGTGCACGCGGTGGCGGCGACCAAGCGCGGCGCGCACCTGGCGCTCAGCCTGGAGCGGCTCGACGCGCTGCTCCCCGCGCCCGCCCAGCGCGTCGGCCTGTCGGCGACCGTCCGGCCGGTGAGCGAGGTCGCCGCCTTCCTCGGCGGTCCCCGCCCGGCGACCGTGGTCCAGCCCCCGTCGGAGAAGGTCGTCGAGGTCGAGGTCGTCGTCCCGGTCGAGGACATGACCGAGCTCGACGCCGCCCCCCGCCCGGACGACTCCGGCGACGCCTGGCCGGCCCGGCCGCCGGCCAGGCGGTCGATCTGGCCGCACGTCGAGGAGCGGCTCTTCGAGCTGATCGGCGCGCACGACTCGACGATCGTGTTCGCCAACTCCCGGCGGCTGGCCGAACGGCTGTGCGCCCGCCTCAACGAGCTGGCCTGGGAGCGGCGGGCCGGAGCCGACGCGCCGCCGGACGGCCTTCCCGGTCCCCCGGCCCCGACCGCCACCCCGGCCGAGATGATGGCCCAGGCGGGGGCGGGCGGGGGCGCGCCCCCGGAGATCGTCCGGGCGCACCACGGCTCGGTGTCGAAGCAGGAGCGCTCCCAGATCGAGGAGGCGCTCAAGTCCGGGCGGCTGCCCGCGGTGGTCGCCACCTCCAGTCTGGAGCTCGGCATCGACATGGGCGCGGTCGACCTGGTCGCGTGCGTGGAGGCGCCGCCGAGCGTGGCCAGCGGCCTGCAGCGGATCGGCCGGGCCGGGCACCGGGTGGGCGCGGTCTCCCGCGGCGTGATCTTCCCCAAGTACCGCGGCGACCTGGTCCGGACGGCCGTGGTGGCCGAGCGGATGAAGCGCGGTGAGATCGAGGAGCTGCGCTACCCCCGCAACCCGCTCGACGTGCTCGCCCAGCAGATCGTCGCGATGACCGCGCTGGACGAGTGGACCGTCGACGAGCTGGAGAGCCTGGTCCGCCGCGCCGCGCCGTACCGGACGCTGCCCCGGAGCGCGCTGGAGGCGACGCTCGACATGCTCGCCGGGCGCTACCCCAGCGAGGAGTTCGCCGAGCTGCGTCCCCGCATCGTCTGGGACCGGGTCACCGGCGTGCTGCGCGGGCGGCCGGGCGCCCAGCGGCTGGCGGTGACGAACGGCGGCACGATCCCCGACCGGGGGCTGTACGGCGTCTTCCTCGTCGGGGAGAAGGCGTCCCGGGTGGGCGAGCTGGACGAGGAGATGGTCTACGAGTCCCGGGCGGGGGACGTGTTCGTGCTGGGCGCGACCTCCTGGCGGATCGAGGACATCACCGCCGACCGGGTGCTGGTCTCCCCCGCCCCGGGGCAGCCGGGCAAGCTGCCCTTCTGGCACGGCGACACCCCCGGCCGTCCCGCCGAGCTGGGCCGGGCGATCGGCGCGTTCCTGCGCGAGCTGTCCGGCTCGGACGACGAGACCGCGCGGGCCCGGGTCCGGGCGGCGGGCCTGGACGGCTCCGCCGCCGCCAACCTGCTCGCCTACCTCGCCGAGCAGCGCGAGGCCACCGGATACGTGCCGGACGACCGCACGCTCCTGGTCGAGCGCTTCCACGACGAGCTGGGCGACTGGCGGGTCGTGGTGCACTCGCCGTACGGCGCGCGGGTGCACGCCCCGTGGGCGCTGGCGATCGGGCGGCGGCTGCGCGAGCGCTACGGCGTCGACGTGCAGGCGGTGCACTCCGACGACGGCATCGTGCTGCGCATCCCCGACACGCTCTCCGACCCGCCCTCGGACGTGGCGGTCTTCGACCCCGACGAGATCGAGCGGATCGTCACCGAGGAGCTCGGCGGCTCGGCGCTGTTCGCGGCCCGGTTCCGCGAGTGCGCCGGGCGCTCGCTGCTGCTGCCGCGCCGCAGCCCGGGCCGGCGGACCCCCCTGTGGCAGCAGCGCCAGCGGGCCGCCCACCTGCTCGGCGTGGCCGGCCGCTACGGCTCGTTCCCCGTCGTGCTGGAGACGATGCGCGAGTGCCTGCAGGACGTGTTCGACGTGCCGGGACTCGTCGCCCTCATGCGCGACGTCGCGGCCCGGCGGATCCGGCTGGTGGAGGTGGAGACGTCCCAGGCGTCGCCGTTCGCGGCGTCCCTGCTCTTCGACTACGTCGGCGCGTTCATGTACGAGGGGGACGCCCCGCTGGCCGAGCGGCGCGCCCAGGCGCTCGCACTCGACACGAGCCTGCTGGCCGAGCTGCTCGGCCAGGCCGACCTGCGCGAGCTGCTCGACCCGGACGTGATCGCCGACGCCGAGCGCGAGCTGGCCCGGCTGGACCGGCCGCTGCGCGACGCCGAGGACCTCGCCGACCTGCTCCGCTCCCACGGCCCCCTGGTGCCCGCCGACGTGAGCCTGCGCGGCGGCGACCCGGCCTGGCTGGACGCTCTGGAGGCGGCGCGGCGGGCGATCCGGGTCCGGGTCGCCGGGCAGGAGCAGTGGGCCGCGGTCGAGGACGCCGCCCGGCTGCGCGACGCGCTCGGCACGCCGCTCCCGGTGGGCGTGCCGCACGTGTTCCTGGAACCGGTCGACGACCCGCTCGGCGACCTGCTCGCCCGGCACGCCCGCACCCGCGCGCCCTTCTCCGCCGCCACCGCCGCCGCCCGGTTCGGCCTCGGCCCGGCCGTCGTCACCGACGCGCTGCGCCGCCTGGCCGCCTCCGGCCGCGTGGTGAGCGGCGAGTTCCGTCCCGGCGGCCGGGGCGAGGAGTGGTGCGACGCGGGGGTGCTGCGCCTGCTGCGCCGCAGGTCGCTGGCCCGGCTCCGCAAGGAGGTCGAGCCGGTCCCCGCCGAGGCGCTCGCCGCGTTCTCCCCCGCCTGGCACGGCATCATCGGCGGCGCGCGCCCCGGCAGGCCGCCGATCGACGCGCTGGTGGACGCCGTCGAGCGGCTCCAGGGCGCGGCGGTGCCCGCCTCGGCGCTGGAGACGCTGGTCCTGCCCTCCCGGGTGCCCGGCTACGACCCGTCCCTGCTGGACGAGCTGACCTCCTCCGGTGAGGTGGTCTGGGCCGGGCAGGGGTCGCTGCCCGGCGGCGACGGGTGGGTCTCCCTCTACTTCGCCGACACCGCCCCGCTGCTGATGCCCCCGGCCGCCGAGATCACCGTGACCCCGGTGCACGAGGCGGTCCTGGAGTCCCTCGGCGGCGGGGGCGCGCTGTTCTTCCGCGAGCTGACGGACCGCACCGGCACGCTGCTCGGGGGCGTCCCCGACGACCGGACGCTGGTGGCGGCGGTGTGGGACCTGGTGTGGGCGGGACGGATCACGGGTGACACCCTGGCCCCGCTGCGGGCGGTGCTCGGCACCGGCCGGCCCGCGCACCGCCCGGCGTCCACCCGCCGCAGGCGGGCCGTGCTGCCCTCCCGGAGCGGCCCGCCGACCGTGGGCGGGCGCTGGTGGGCGCTGCCCGCCCCGGCCGAGGACGCCACCCAGCGCGCGCACGCCCAGGCGGAGGTGCTGCTGGAGCGGCACGGCGTGCTGACCCGGGGCGCGGTCGCGGCCGAGCGGCTGCCGGGCGGGTTCGCCGCCGTCTACCAGGTGCTGCGCGCGTTCGAGGAGAGCGGCCGGTGCCGGCGCGGTTACTTCGTCGAAGGGCTGGGCGGTGCCCAGTTCGCCCTGCCGGGCGCCGTCGACCGCATGCGCGCGACCGCCTCGCCCTCCGTCCCCGCCGAGCCGTGGCGGGCCCCCTCCGGCGGCGGCGAACGCCGGGCCGTGGTCCTGGCGGCGGCCGACCCGGCCAACCCGTACGGCGCCGCGCTGCCGTGGCCCGCCCACCCGGGGGACGTGGCCCACAAGCCGGGCCGGAAGGCGGGCGCCCTGGTGGTGCTCGTCGACGGGCACCTGGCGCTCTACGTCGAGCGCGGCGGCAAGACCCTGCTCTCGTTCGCCGGCGACGACCGCCTCCGGCCGGCCGTCGACGCCCTGGCGCTGGCCGTACGCGACGGTGCGCTGGGCAAGCTGACCGTGGAGCGGGCCGACGGCGCCGCGATCAACGACTCCCCGCTCGCCGCGGCCCTGGAGGCGGCCGGGTTCCACCCCACCCCTCGCGGGCTGCGGCTGCGCGCCTGAGCTCCGCGGCCGTCCCGCCGGCTCACCGCGGCGGGACGCCCGCGGTGAGGTGCCCCCTCACCGCGGCGGAGCGCCCGCGGGGCGGCGCCTCACCGCCGCGGGGCGGCCGCCGCGGTCGTCTCCTCGGCGGGCTCCTCCCTCCCCGCCCCGCCGGCCGGTCCCTGCCGTCCCGCCGTACCGGCCGGTTCCGCCGCACCGGCGCGTTCCCGGACCGCGCGCAGGCCGACCAGGTCGTCGGGGAGCGCGTCCGGCATGTCCGCGTCGAACCGCGACAGGGTCCGGTTCCGCAGCGCGACCAGCGCGGTGACCGCGATGGCGACCGCGAACAGCACGTACATCAGGCCGACGCCGCGTCCCTGCCCGGTGCCGAGGACCGCGCCGACGACGCCGTCGGCCAGCGGCCCGCCGGGCAGCAGCAGCGGCTCGAACAGGGCGCTGCCGTACGGCGCGACCAGGCCGAAACCGATCGGCAGGGTGGACCAGGCGACGAGCTGGTTCAGCGCCATGACCCGGCCGTGGAACCGCTGCGGCACCTTGACCTGCACGATCGTGGCGTAGACGCCGTTGAGCACCGTCAACCAGAACGACATGCCGAACGCGCCGAGCGCGATCACCACCAGGTCCTCCCGCAGACCGGTGACCAGGCAGCAGCCGCCGAGTGCCAGGGTGGCGAGCAGGACGCCGCGCATCCGCCGGCGGCGCGGGCCGCCCCAGACGGCCATCACCAGGCCGCCGAGGAGCACGCCGAGACCGCCGCAGAACGAGACGCGGCCCACGTCGTCGAGGGTGGCGAAGCCCAGCACGAGCGGTGAGACGAGCAGGAACAGCGGGGACAGGAAGACGTTCAGCACCACGAAGAAGACCAGCATGGCGCGGAACCACCGGTCGCCCCAGGAGAACCGCCAGCCCTCGACCATCTCGGCCGCCAGCGACTCGCGGCGCCTGGCCGCCATCGTCTTCGGGAAGCGGACCAGGAGCAGGACCGCGATCGCGAACACGTAGGAGGCGACGTCCAGGACGAGGATGCCCTCCAGCCCGACCGCCGCCATCAGCCCGACCGCGGCCAGGGGGACGACGAGCTGGGCCGTGCCGGTGACCATCTGGACGACGCCGTTGGCATGGCCGAGGAAGCGTTTGGGCACCAGCTGCGGGATCGCGGAGTTGTAGGCCAGGCGCTGGAAGGCGAGCGCCACCGAGAGCACCACCAGCAGCGGGTAGACGTGCCACACCTGCAGGTTCCCCGTCCACAGCAGCAGGCCGAGGACCAGCTGCGTGCCGAACGCGCCCGCGTCTCCGGCGAGCATGATGCGGCGCCGGTCGTGGCGGTCGACGAGCGCGCCGGCGAGCGGGGAGACCAGCATGCCGGGCAGCAGCGCCAGGACCGAGAAGAGGGCGAAGTCCACGAGGGAGCCGGTGGTGATGTAGATCCACAGCGGGACCGCGTACTCGGTCAGCGACGATCCGACGATCGAGACGAGCTGGCCGGCGGCCACCGCTCCGAAGCGCCTCATGCTCGGCGCCGGTCCCCCGGTCGGCGCGGGCCCGGTCGCGGGCCCGGTCGCGGGCCCGGTCGCGGGCCCGGTCGCGGGGCCCGCCGCGGGGCCCGCCGCGGGGCCCGCCGAGGGGCCCGCCGAGGGTCCTGCCGCGGGTCCGGCCGAGGGGCCGGCACCGGCCGGGGACACCCGTCCCACCGGTGACCCGGCGCCGCCCGGAAGGCCCGCGCCGCCCGGAAGGCCCGGACCGCCCGCGCCGCCGGGAGCGCCGGGGGCGTCCCCGCCGTCCGGGGAGACCGGGGAGGCCGGGGAGAACGAGGAGCGCCGGGAGACGCCCTCCAGCCACCAGGTCGACCGGTCGGTACGGCGCAGCGCCCCGGTCTCGCCGGAGGCGACGGCCCGGTGCACGCCGGTGACGATGCCGGCCAGCTCGGCGGCCCGGTACTTCAGGAAGAAGTGCCCCGCCTCGTCGAGGACGGCCAGCGCCGCGGAATCCGACAGCAGGTGCCACTCGCGGTAGCGCTCCTGGTAGAAGTCCGTGGCCGGGTCGCGCTCGCCCACGACGGAGACGATCGGCGCCCGGAGCGGCTCGACGCCCTCGGCGAGCAGCCGGGTGAAGTAGCGTTCGGCCTCCCGGGTGCCCTCCCGCCGGTTGCGGATCATCAGTGCGAGCTCGTCGCGGTCCAGCTCGTCGATGTCGAGCCCGGCGGCCCGCAGGGCGTTGGCCCACGCCCGGTCACCGCGGAACCGGTCGGCCAGGTCGGCGATCCTGCCCAGCAGGGAGGAGGGGCGGGCGAAGGGGAAGATCCCGCCGAGGTAGACGGCCTCGACGGGTCGTCCGGCGGCCTCCAGGCGGCGGGCGATCTCCACGGAGAGCATGACGCCGAGCCCGCAGTGGCCGTACAGCACGACCGGGCCCCGGACGCCGGCCAGGATCTCCCGTGCGCAGCCCTCCGCGACCTCGGCGACCGGCCGGCCCTCCTCGGCCAGGCCCAGCTCCTGCCCCGGCACGGCCACCGCGTGCAGCGCCCAGTCCTCGGGCAGCGCGTCGGCCAGCGGCTGGTAGACGGCGGCGCTGCCGCCGTTGTACGGCACGCAGACCAGGGTGGCGGAGGCGGGACGGGCCGGGGTGAGGCGGTGCAGCAGCGCGCGCGGCCCGCCCGGGGCGGCGCTCGCGGCGAAGCGGGCCAGTCCCCGGACGGTGCGGTGCTTGAACAGGTCGAGGATGCCGATCGGGCGCCCGCCTGCGGGGGCGGCCCGCCGCAGCCGGGCGACCACCTGCGCGGCCAGCAGCGAGTGCCCGCCCAGGTCGAAGAAGTCGTCCAGCACGCCGATCCGGGTGAGGCCGAGGACCTCGGCCCACACCCGCGCGATCTCCTCCTCCAGGGCCGTCTCGGGCGGCGCGAACCCGGCCTCCTGGTCCGGGCGCTCGTCGCCGGGGTCGGGGAGCCGGGCCCGGTCGACCTTGCCGTGCGACTTCAGGGGCAGCTCGTCCAGCCAGACGAACCGCCCGGGGACCATGTACTCGGGCAACCGGTCGGCGAGCCGGGCGCGCAGCTCGCCGACCGGCGTGCGCTCCCCGACGAGGTAGCCGACCAGCCGGTCGCCGCGCAGCTCCACGACGGCCTGCGCGATCCCCTCCTGCTCGGCGAGGACCGACTCGATCTCCGACAGCTCCACCCGGTAGCCGCGGACCTTGACCTGCAGGTCGCGGCGGCCCAGGAAGCACAGCTCGCCGGTCGGCAGCCAGCGGCCGAGGTCGCCGGTGCGGTACATGCGGGCGCCGGGCCCGCCGTACGGGTCGGGCAGGAAGCGCTCGGCGGTCAGGCCGGGCCGCCCGAGGTAGCCGCGGGCGAGGCGGTCGCCGCCGATGTGGATCTCGCCGGCCATGCCGGGCGGGACGAGGCGCAGGTGCTCGTCCAGCACGTACAGCCGCACGCCCGGCAGCGGACCGCCGACCGGCAGGTTCAGCGCGGTCTCGGGGGCGTCGGTGACGGCGTGCACGGCCACGCCGACGGTGGCCTCGGTGGGCCCGTAGTGGTTGGCCACGGCCGTGTACCCGGCCAGCTCCCGCGCCCAGGACCAGGCGGAGGCCTCGCCGCCGAGGATGAGCAGCCTGCGCGGGAGCAGCTCCCGGGGGTCGCTGCCGGCCAGGAGCGAGGCGAGGTGGGAGGGGGTCATCTTCAGGTAGTCGGTACGGCCCAGCGTGCCGGCGAGCTCCTCCACCGGGGCCTGCGGGTCGAGCAGGTGCAGCTCGCCCCCGGTGAGCAGCGACAGGTAGAAGACCGTCACGCCGAAGTCGAAGGACAGCGACTGGAGCAGGGAGAAGACCGACCCCGGCGCGACGGCGAACCGTTCCCGGACCCCGGCCAGGTAGTTCAGCACCTGCCGGTGCTGCACCCCGACGCCCTTGGGCCGTCCGGTCGTGCCGGAGGTGTAGATCACGTACGCCAGGTGGTCGGGGGTGGTGCCGGGGTCGTCGAACGCGGTCTCCGCGAGTTCCTCGGCGTCCAGGCGGACCACCGGGTGGCCGTCCGGGACGAGGCCGCTCTGCGCGGAGGTGGTCAGGACGGCGACGGCGCCGGAGTCGGCGAGCATGTACGCCAGCCGGTCGCGCGGCTGCTTGGGGTCGAGCGGCACGTAGGCGCCGCCCGCGGCCAGCACGCCGAGGACCGCGGCGGCCAGGTCGGTGGAGCGGTCGAGCAGGACGCCCACCCGGACGTCGGGGCCGACGCCGTACCGGCGGCGCAGCAGCGCGGCGATCGCCCTCGACCGGTGCTCCAGTCCGGCGTAGGTCAGCGAGGCCGGCGCGCACCCGCCCGGACCGCCCGGGTCGTCGGGGGCGGCGGCCGGGGCGGGGCAGACCACGGCGGTCGCGTCCGGGGTCAGCGCGGCCTGCGCGGTCAGGATGTCGCCGAGCAGGCGGTGCCCGGCCGGCCGCGGGCCGGGGGCCGATCCGAACCGCAGCACCAGCTCCCGCTCGGCGTCCGAGAGCAGGGACAGCTCGCCGACCGGGGTGTCCGGGCCGGCGGCGGCGGAGCGGAGCAGCGTCTCGAACCGGGCCGCCAGCAGCTCCACGGTCTCCCGGTCGAACAGCGCGGTGTTGTAGGTGAAGTGCCCGGTCAGTCCGTCGGGGGTCTCGAACAGGTACAGCGCCAGGTCGTGGCGGGTCGTCCTGACCGGCGGGGTGAGGTAGGTCACCCGCGGGTCGGTCCCGCCCCCCGCGTAGTTCTGCAGCGCGAACGCGACCTGGGCCAGCGGGGCGCGGCTGACGTCGCGGACCACGTTCAGCTCCGTGACCAGGCGGTCGAACGGCAGCTCGGCGTGGGCGAACGCGTCCAGGGCGGTCTCCCGGACCCGCTCCAGGAAGGCGGTGAACGGCGGGTCGCCGTCGAGGTCCGCGCGGAGCACCAGCGTGTTGACGAACATGCCGACCACGCCCTCCAGCTCGGGCAGGCTCCGCCCGGCCACCGGGGAGCCGACCGCGAAGTCCGCCTGCCCCGAGTAGCGGGCCAGCAGCACCTGGAAGGCCGCCAGCAGCGTCATGTACGGCGTGGCGTTCACGGTCCGGCCCAGCTCGGCGAGGCGCCGGGTGAGGTCGGCGTCGATCCGGACGGCGAGCGAGGCGCCGTCGTGGCCCTGCTCGGCCGGGCGCGGCCGGTCGGTGGGCAGGTCGAGCGCGGGCAGCCCGGCCAGCCGGTCGCGCCAGTGGCCGATCTCGCGGCCCAGGTCGCGCCCGCGCTGCCAGATCGCGTAGTCGCCGTAGCCGACCGGCGGGGGCGGCGGGGTCTCGCCGTCGTAGAGGGCGAGCAGCTCGCGGAAGACGATGTCGAAGGACCAGCCGTCGACGACGGCGTGGTGCGCGGCGACCAGCAGCACGTGGTCGTCCGGCGCGATCCTGACCAGGAGCGCGCGGAGCAGCGGCCCGCGCGCCAGGTCGAACGGCACGGCCAGCGCGGCGTCGACCAGCTCCAGGGCCGCCTGCTGGTCCGCCGCCTCGGCGAGGTCCAGCGGGACCGGCCCCGGCTCGTCCACGACCAGTTCGGGCGTGCCGTCCTCGGTGGTGGGGAAGCGCATCCGCAGGGCCTCGTGGCGGGCGGCGACCCCCGCCAGGGCGCGGCGCAGCGCGTCCTCGTCGAGCGGGCAGCGCAGCCGTACGACGGCCGGGACGGTGTAGGCGGTGCCGCCCGGCTGGTACTGCTCCAGGAACCACAGGCGCTCCTGGGCGTGGGAGAGCGGCGGGTCGGCGCCGGGCGGCCGGGGGGTGATCTCCCGGGTCTCCTGCCTGCGGCGGAGCCGCCGGGCGAGCAGGGCGCGTTTGGCCTCCGACAGCTCCGGCCGGGGGTCCGGCGGGGCCGGAGCGAGGGGCGGGGGCGGTGCGGTCTCGGTCAATGGATCTCCTGACGGAGTGCGGCCAGGAACAGGGCGGCGTCCCGGCCGTTGACGAGTCGGTGGTCGTAGGCCAGGCCGATGTCGGCGACGGTCCGCACCGTCACCGATCCGTCGGCGGCCAGGACGGTCTCGGGCCGCGGGGAGGTCACCGCGAGGGCCGCGGCCGTGCCGGGCAGGACGATGGGGACGGCGAGGACCACGTCGGCGTCGGTGTGCAGGGTGACGGTGATGTTCGCCCCGGTCAGGTCCCGCTCCCGGAAGTCCCCGGTCGCCGCGGCCAGCCGGTGGCGCATCAGTGTGTCCGCGACGGCGCGCAGGGTGCCGGTGTCGCGGACGACCGGCACGTACAGGCCCTCGCCCAGGTCGAAGGTGACCCCGATGCAGGGGGCCGCGGAGAGCCTGACGACCGGTCCGGCCGGTCCCGGCGCGTCCTCGGCGGAGGCGAACAGCAGCGGGAACCGCCCGTGCAGCCGGGCCACCGCCTGCACGAACAGCTCGGGCAGCCCGACGGGCCTGCGCACCTCCCGGGTCAGCTCGCGGGCCCGCGCCAGCGCCGGGCCGACGTCGAAGCGCATCACGGTGTACGCGGCCGGGACCGTCCGGTGGGAGAGGGCGACCGCGCGCGCCACGGCCCGCTGGACCCGCGGCAGCCCGTGCGTCCCGGACCCGCCGCCCGCCTGCGGACCGGCGGACCCGTCACCTCCCTGCGGACCGGCCGGTACGGCGGCCTCGCCCGCCCCGGCGGAGCCGGGAGGGGCCTGGCCGGGGCGGGGGTCCTCCCCGCCCTCGGGAGCGCGGCCGGCGGCCAGCCGCTCGATGTCGGCCCGGCGGACCAGCGGCAGGCACAGGGCCAGCACCTGCTCCTCGGAGACGCCCAGCTCCGCCATCGCGGCCCGGGCCGGGACGGTGATCGGCGGGGCGGCGGCCGCGCCGGGCGCCGCCTCCGCGTCGGAGGAAACGGCGGGCGGACCTGCGGACGGAACGGCGGGCCCCGCGGCGGGTGAACCGGCGGGCGGACCTGCGGACCCTCCGGCGGGCTCCCCGGCGGACGGCCGCGGCGGGGATCCGGTGCGATCCGGGACGGGCCCGGCCGGGTCGCCGGTGACGACGCGGGCCAGCACGGCGCCCGGGGCGACCCAGGCGTCCTCGGCCGCGACGTGGACCAGCCGGCCGGAGACGTCCACCTCGATCTCGTCGGCGGCCTTGGAGGTCTCCAGGACCGCCACCGCCTCACCGGCGCGCACCGGCTCGCCGTCGCCGACGAGCCATTCCACGACCAGGTACTCGGTGTCCTGGTTGTTCAGCTTGGGGACGAGGACGTCAGCCACGCGGCGCCTCCTGCGCTGCCCGCCGTACGGCCTCCCGTACGGCGCGGTGGATCGCGGGCGCGCTGACGAGGACCTCCCGCTCCAGGTGGGCGGCGGTGGGGATCACCGACGCCCGCGAGCAGACCAGGCGGACCGGCCCGCGCAGCCGCTCCCAGGCCCGCTGGTGGACCTGGTGGGCGACCTCCGCGCCCCAGGCGCCGCCCGGGGCGCTCTCCTCGGCGACCAGCACGACCCGCCCGAGGTGCGGCAGCAGCGCCTCGGCGTCCAGCGGGTACAGCCGGGACGGCACCAGCAGCCGGCAGGCGATCTCCTCCTCCAGCAGCAGCGAGCGCATCGCCTCCATCGCCCGGTGCGCCGTCCCGCCCGGGGCGACGATCACGCAGTCGGGGCGGTCGGCGAGCTCCGGCACGACCGGCTCCACCACGGCCAGGTCGCCGTCGCGGCGCACCCGCAGCAACGGGCCGGCCTGCCCCGCCGGCCGGGTGTAGAGGACCTTGTCCTCGAAGAACAGGCACGGCTCGCCCCGCTCCACCATGGCCGCGAGCACCTCGCGGTTGTCGTGGAAGGGCGACATCTCGTACAGGGCCAGGCCGGGCACGCCGACGAAGTGCTTCTGCAGGCTCTGGCTGTGCGTGGGGCCGTAGCCGCGGCCGCCGCCGGTGGGGCAGCGGACGATCATCCGCAGGGGCAGGCGCGAGCCGTACATCGACACCGACTTGGCGGCGAAGTTGCACAGCTGGTCGAAGGCGAGCGTGGCGAAGTCGCCGAACATGATCTCGGCCACCGCGGTGTTGCCGGCCAGCGCGAGCCCGGCGGCGACCCCGGTGAGGGCGCCCTCGCTGATCGGGGTGGTGATCACCCGGCCGGGGAAGCGCGTGGAGAGCCCCCTGGTGATCTTGAAGGCGCCGCCGTACGGGTCGAGGACGTCCTCGCCCAGCACGTACGCCGCCGGGTCGTCGTCGAGCAGCCCGTGCAGGGCGGCGTTGAGGTTCTCGGCTACGCGCACGGCGACCACCTCGACGGCGGGCGGGCGGCGACCTCGGCCGCGATCTCCTCGACCCGCGCCCGGACCCGCTCGTCGGCCGGGTGGAGGTGTCCGGGGTGGTCGTGGGCGTAGCGGGCGTACCAGTCGTGCGCGCGGGCCGCGCGGACCTGTGCGGGCGGGCGGGTGTCGTCCCCCTTGCTGTGCGGGCCGAGCCGGTGCGTGCGGAACTCCGCCACCAGCGGCCGGCCCTCCCGCACCCGGGCGACCAGCGGCGCCAGCGCGGGGCGGATCTCGTTGACGTCGGCCGAGACGACCGGGTGGTGGTCGATGCCGAACGCCGCCGCCCGCCCGGCGATGCTCCCCGCGAGGTGCGCGCCCGTGGGCGTGGACTGGGCGATGCCGTTGTTCTCCACGACCACCAGCAGCGGCAGGTCCCAGAGCGCGGCCAGGTTCAGCGCCTCGTAGACGGCGCCCTCTCCCCAGGTGCCGTCGCCGATGTAGACGCACGCCAGCGCGCCCGGCTCGGCGCGCCGCAGGTGCAGGGCGACTCCGGCGGCGACCGGAAGGCTCTCCCCCTGCACCCCGGTGGACAGGTAGCGGTCCCGGTGGATGTGCTGGCTGCCGCCCACCCCGCCGCAGACCGCGCCCTCCCTGCCCATGATCTCCGCCAGCAGCCCGTGCGCGTCGCCGAAGCGGGCCAGGTAGTGGCCGTGGCCGCGGTGGTTGCTGAGGACGAAGTCGCCGGGCCCCAGCAGGGGGCGCAGCGCCACCGGCACGTACTCCTGGCCCAGGCAGGTGTGGGTGGTGCCGTTCAGCTCGCCCCTGCCGTACAGCCGCAGCAGCGTCAGCTCGAAGTGCCGGATCAGCAGCAGCAGGTCGAGGTCGTCGTCGGCCAGCCGGGAGAGCGCCGGACCGGCCGGGGCCTCGGCGGGGCCGGCGGTTCCGGGGGCGGCGCTCCCGGCCGCCGCCCCGGTCACCGCCTCGGCCGCCGCCCCGGTCATCGTCTCAGTCATCGCCACGGCCGTCGTCGCGGCCGTCGCCGAGGAGCTTGACGATCCCGGCGACGGTGGGGTTGTCGAAGAAGTCGTCCAGCTCGACCTCGACGCCGAGTCGCTTGCGCATCCGGACGATGATCTGCGTGATGGTCAGCGAGTGCCCGCCGAGGTCGAAGACGTCGTCGTGGTCGTCGATCGGCGAGATGCCCAGGACCTCCTCCCAGATCTCCCGGACCTGGTCGGTGAGGGTGGTGACGGAACCCATGTGCGTTCTCCAGGGGTCGTGCGGCGCCCGGCACCGGTCGTCCGGCGGCGGGTCACGGGGCGGTCCGGCGGTGGGCCGGCAGGTCGCGCAGGCGCAGACCGGGGTCGCGCCCGGCCCGTTCCAGCAGCAGGAGCAGGTCGGCGGCGAAGGCGCCGGCATCCGGCAGCGCCTCGGGGTCGTGGCGCAGGGCGACGGCGAGGCCGTCCGGCCCGTCCACGCACTGCAGGTGGAGCGCGCCGCGGACGGAGCCGTTGGGGACCGTCCGGTCGACCGCGCACTCCAGCCCGGTGAAGACCGGGTCCGGCAGGGCGCGGACGCGGTAGCTGACCGAGACGGGCGCCAGCGCGGCGTGCGGGCGCAGCCGGGGCAGCGCCCGGCTCAGCGGGACGCCGCGGAACCGGTAGACCTCCCGCAGCCGGGCGCGCAGCCCGGCGGCGAAGGCGCCGAAGGTCTCCTCCGGCTCCGGGCGCGTGGTGACGGGCAGCTCGTTGACGAACACGCCGATGTGCCCGGCCGCCTCCGCCGGACGGGTGGACAGGTCCACGGCCGTCGTGACGGCGGCGTTGCCGTACCCGGCGAGCAGGGCGTGCAGCGCGGCGAGCAGCGTCTCGAACCGGGTCAGCCCCGCGACGGCCGGGAGGTCGGCGCGGAAGCGGAGCGTACGGCCCGCCGCCGCCCGGCGGGAGCGCAGCACCCGGCCGCGCACCACCGTCTCGCCGGGCTCCCGCCACCGGGACGACCAGAACTCCCGGGCGGCCGGCAGCTGCGCGGCGATCCGCTCGCGCTCGGCCCGGCCGTGGTCGAGCGGGGGCGGCGGATCCGGGGCCTCGCCGTTGTACAGCGCGGCGAGCTCGGCCACCAGGACGTCCTTGGAGTGCCCGTCGAAGACCAGGTGGTGGGCGGTGAAGGCCACGGTGAGCCGTCCGGGGCCGGTCTCGTAGAGGGTGAAGCGGGCCAGCGGCCCGGCGTCCACGTCGAAGGGGGCGAAGACCTCCTCGCGCACCGCCTCCGGCCAGTCCTGCGGGTCGCCCGCGAGGTCTCCGGCCGGGTTCCCCCGCCCGGGTGCGCGCCGGCGCCGCACCGGCACCGGGGCTCCGGGGACGAGCCGCAGCCCGTGCGCGGTCTCGGCCGCGACGGAGCCCAGGACCGGGTGGCGGCCCACGACCGCGGCGCAGGCCGCCACCAGGGCGGCCGGGTCCGGGGCACCGCGCAGGTGGATCAGGAGGGGCATGTGGTAGGCGGTCCCCGCCCCGGTGGTCTGCTCGGTCACCCACATGCCCTGCTGCAGGAGGGTGGCCTCCACGCCCTGCCGGAGGAGGGCGGCCCCGGCGCTCACGCGGGGGCCCGTTCCGCCGGCCCGGACGCCTCCCGGGCCGGATCCGCCGACCCGGACGCCTCTCCCGCCGGATCCGCCGACCCGGACGCCTGCCGCGCCCGCTCCACCGGTCCGGGTGTCTCCCGCTCCGCCAGGCCCGCGCGCAGCGCCCGCTTGTCGACCTTGCCCGCCGCGTTGCGGGGCAGCGCGGCGACCGTGACCACGTGGGCGGGCATCTCGTACGGCGCCAGCCGGTCGGCGAGGAAGAGCCGCAGCTCCTCGGCGGTCAGCGGCGCGCGGACGGCCATGGCGACGGCGACGACGGTCCCGAGCACCGGGTGCGGCACGCCGAACGCGGCCGCCTCGGCCACCGCGGGGTGCCGGAAGGCGGCCTCCTCCACGCGGAGGGTGGAGACCTTGTGGGCGCCGGACTTGACCACGTCGCTCTCGCGGTCGACGAGGTAGAGGTAGCCGTCCCGGTCCAGTCGGCCGAGGTCGCCCATCCGGACCCAGCCGTCGCGGAAGGTGCCGGAACCCGGCTCCGCGTAGTACGAGCGCGGCGCGGCCGCCGAGCGCATCCAGACCTCGCCGGTCTCGCCCGGCGGGAGCGGCTCCCCGTCCGGCCCGGTGATCCTGACCCGCCCCCCGGCGATCGCCCGGCCCACGCTGCCGGGCCGTTCCGGGTCGACCATCATGGCCGTCTGGGCGGGGGCCGCCTCGGTCGAGGTGTAGTAGTTGACGATCGTCGCGTTCGGGAAGGCCCCGGTCAGCGCCTCGGCGACCGCCGCGGGCAGCGGGGCGGCGGCGGAGCCGAGCAGCCGCACGCTGGACAGGTCGTGCCGCGCGGCCGCCCCGGAGCCGAGCAGCTCGATCGCCATCGCCGGGACGAGGAAGACCGTCCCCGCCCGGTACTCCTCGATCAGCGCGGCGAAGCGGCCGGGGGTGAACCGGGGCGGGGTGACCACGGCGGGGCAGGCGTCCACCGCGTTGACCAGCATCATCTGGCCGGCGTTGGTGCCGACGGGGAAGGCGTGGACCAGGTGCCGGGAGTGCGCGAACGGGCGCCGCCGCGCGCCGCACCCGTGGGCCAGGTTGGCGTGGGTGGCCGCGACGCCCTTGGGGCGGCCGGTGGTGCCCGAGGTGTAGAGGATCTGCGCGAGGTCTCCGGGCGCCGGGACGGGCAGGTCGTGGGATGTCTGCGTGCTCAGCTCGCCGAGCGTCGCGGTCCAGCCGCCGCCGGGGACGTCCGGTCCCCCGCCGGGTCCTCCCGCGTGCACGGCCCCGGCCGCGCCGCAGTGCCCGAGCATGGAGCGCAGGTCGGCGGCGGTGAGGCGGTCGGAGAGCGGCACGGCGGCGGCGCCCGCCCTGAGCACCCCGAAGAAGGCCACGGCGTAGTCCGCCCAGTCCGCGTTCCCGAAGACCAGCCCCACCCGGTCGCCGCGGGCGACGCCGCGCTCCACCAGGCCGTTCGCGACCGCGGTGGACCGTTCGTGCCACCGGCCGTAGGTCAGCGGCGCAGAGCCCTGGACGATCAGCGCGACTCCGTCGGGGTCGGCGAGCGCCCGGTCCGCGAGGAGGTGGGGGAGGGTCGGGTTCACCATGTGAACCTCCCGATAAAGATCGGATGTATATCGACCGCGGACCGAGGAGCACCGCGACCATTACAGGAAAGAATCTTTACTATTCCGAGGCGGGCGCCAGTCTTGCACGCCCCGCGGGAGCGCGCAAGGGTCCGGCACCGGCCCCTCGGACGGACCGCGAACCCCGGCGCCGCCGGGTCTTGCGCGACCGGAAGGGCGGGTGCGAAACTAGCGAGCCACATCTAACCGGAAAGTTTCTTTCCAAAAAGAGGCTCGCCGGAATGCTGAAATAACTGGGCAAATGCCCACAGGACGGACGGCCGTGTTCCCGGCCTCCCCTTCACCCGCGCGATCACGAACCCGCGTCCGCCGAAGGAGCCCCCGTGCCCCGAGCAGAGACCGGCCCTCCCCGCGGCCCCTCCGCCGCCCCCGTGAGGGAGCACCCCCTCTCCCCCGGCCAGCAGCGCCTCTGGTTCCTCCACCGCTTCGACCCGACGGATCCGAGCTACAACACATCCTATGTTTACCGGGTGAAAGGACCGCTTGATAAGGACGCGCTGGCCTCGGCGTTCACCGCGGTCGCGGCCCGCCACGAGAGCCTGCGCACCCGGTTCCGCGAGACCGGCGGGGAACCGGTGGCGGTCGTCGGCCCGCCCGCGCCCGTGGCCGTCCGGCACCTGACCGCCGCCGGACAGGAGGAGGCCCGGCGCCTGGTCGCCGCGCTCACCAACACCGCCTTCGACCTGACCGCCGCGGCGCCGTTCCTGGTCGCGCTGATCGAGCTGGGACCCGGCGACCACGTCCTGTGCGTCGTCGTGCACCACATCGTCAGCGACGGCTGGTCGCTCAACGTGCTCCGCGCCGAGATCGCCGCCCACTACGGGAGCCGCGGCACGGCACCGCTGCCCGACCTGCCCCTGCAGTACGGCGACCACGCCCGCGAGCGGCACTGGACGGACGCCGGCCTGCGCTGGTGGACCGAGCGCCTGGCGGGGGTCGCCCCGCTGGACCTGCCCGCCGACCGGCCGCGCCCGGCCCAGCGGTCCGCGGCCGGGGCCGCGCTCGACTTCCGGATCGGCCCGGAGGCGGCCGCCGGGATCGCCGCGCTCGCCAGGCGGGCGCGCTGCACGCCGTACATGGTGCTGTTCGCCGCCTACCAGGTGCTGCTGGCCCGGCACACCGGCCGGCACGACTTCTGCGTGGGCACCCCGGCGGCCGGCCGGAACCGGGTCGAGCTGGAGCCGCTGATCGGGTTCTTCTCCAGCACGCTGCCCGTCCGCTGCGACCTGTCCGGCGACCCCTCCTTCACGGAACTGCTCCGGCGCACCCGCCGCGCGGTGCTGGACGCCCTCGCCCACCAGGACGTGCCGTTCGAGCGGCTGGTGGCCGAGCTCGACGTACGGCGCGACCTCAGCCGCACCCCGGTCTTCCAGACGATGTTCGCCCTGCACACCCACGGCGAGGACCCCGACCCGCTGCCCGGGCTGTCGGCCGTCCCGTTCCCGAACGGCTGGCACCCCGCGCGCCACGACCTGTCGGTGGACATGGCGGCCGGCCCGGACGGCGCGCTGAGCGGCCGGATCATCTACAGCACCGAGCTGTTCGACCACGCGACCGTGGCGCGGTTCGCCGAGCGCTTCCGGGAGCTGCTCGCCTCGGCCGTCGCCGACCCCGAGACCCCGGTGAGCGGGCTGCGGATGGCGCCGGAGGCGGAGTCGGCCCTGCTGGACGCCTGGAACGCCACCGGCGCGGAACTGCCCGAGGCGACGCTGGCGGACCTGGTCCTGGCGCAGGCCGCGGCCACCCCGGACGCGGTGGCGGTCGTCTCCGGCCCGGACACGCTGACCTACGCCGAGCTGGCCGGCCGGGCGGCGGAGGCCGCCGCCCGGCTGACCGCGGCGGGCGCGGGCCCCGGCTCGCTGGTGGCGATCCGGATGGAGCGCGGTGCCGAGATGCTCGTCGCCCTGCTGGGCACGGTGCTCAGCGGCGCGGCCTACCTCCCGGTGGACCCCGGCTATCCGCAGGCCCGCACCGCGTACGTGCTCCAGGACTCGGCCGCCGCCCTGGTCCTGACCTCGCTCGACGACCTGCCGCCCGCGCCTTCCGGACGTCCCGCGCCCGGCGCCCCGCCGCCCTCACCGCCCGGACGTCCCGCGCCCGGCGCCCCGCCGCCCTCCGGCGCAGCCGGCGGACCGGCCCCCGGCACGGCGCCGGAGCACGGGCGGCCGGGCCGGGCCCGGCCCGGCGACCTCGCCTACGTGCTCTACACCTCCGGCTCCACCGGCCGCCCGAAGGGCGTGGTGGTCCCGCACCGGGCGCTGGTGAACTTCCTGCTGGCGATGCGGTCGCTGCTGGGCTCCACCCCGCGCGACGTGTGGCTGGGGCTGACGTCGCTGTCGTTCGACATCTCCGCCCTGGAGCTGTACCTGCCGCTGGTGACCGGCGGCCGGGTGGTGATCGCGGACGCCGCCGCTGCCGTGGACGGCGCCGGGCTCGCCCGGCTGGTCCGCGCGCACGGGGTCACCCACGTGCAGGCGACGCCGTCGGGCTGGCGGGTGCTGCTCACCGGCGACCTGCCCCGGGTGACGGCGCTGGCCGGCGGCGAGCCGCTCCCGCTCCGGCTCGCCCGCGAGCTGCGCCCGCGGGTGGACCGCCTGGTCAACGTGTACGGCCCGACCGAGACGACGGTCTGGTCGACCGCCTGGGAGGTGCCCGCCGATCCCGGCGAGGTCGCGATCGGCCGCCCGATCGCCAACACCACGGTCCACGTCGTGGACGCAACCGGCCGGGAGGTCCCGATCGGGGTCCCGGGCGAGCTGCTCATCGGCGGCGCCGGGGTCGCGACCGGCTACCTGGGCCGCCCCGCGCTGACCGCCGAGCGCTTCGTCCCCGGGCCGGGCGGCTCCCGCCGCTACCGGACCGGCGACCGGGTCCGGCTGCGGCCCGACGGGACCCTGGAGTTCCTCGGCCGCCTCGACGACCAGGTCAAGCTGCGCGGCCACCGGATCGAGCCGGGCGAGATCGAGGCCGTGATGGACGCCTGCACCGGGGTCCGGCAGTCCGTCGCGGCGGTCCGCGGCGAGCTCCTGGTCGCCTATCTCGTGCCGGAGCCGGACGCCGGCGGCGCAGGGGTCGCGGACACCGCGCACGGCGCGGAAGGCGCGGAAGGCGCGGGCGCCCGGGGCGCCGCGGCGGACCCGGAGCCCTCGGACGCCCGGGACGCCGCGCCGGGCGCGCACCGCGCCCTGCTCGAACGGGTGCGCGGGCGCCTGGTCCGGGAGCTGCCCGGCTACATGGTGCCCGGGGTGCTCACCGTGGTCGACGCGCTGCCGCTGACGCCCAACGGGAAGATCGACCGCTCCGCGCTGCCCGAGCCGGCCGCCGCGCCCCGCGAGCACGTCCCGCCGCGCGGCGACGCCGAGGAGCTGGTGGCCGAGGTCTTCACCGAGGTCCTCGGCGTCACCGGGGTCGGCGCCCACGACGACTTCTTCGCCCTGGGCGGGCACTCGCTGACCGCCGCCCGGGTCGTCGCCAGGATCCGCGCGCTCGCCGAGGTGGACGTGCCGATCCGCACGCTGTTCGCGCGGAGCACCGTGGCGGGGCTCGCCGCCGCGGTGGAGGAGCTGCTGGTCGCCGAGCTCGCCGCGCTGCCGGAGGAGGAGGCGCGACGCCTCATGGAAGCGGGGAGCCGAGGATGAGCCATCTCGTCGTGGTCAACCACGAGGAGCAGTATTCGATCTGGCCGGCCGGCCGGGAGCTGCCGGACGGCTGGCGCGCGGAGGGCGCCTCCGGCAGCCGGGAGGAGTGCCTGGCCCACATCGAGCGGGTCTGGACGGACCTGCGCCCGCTCAGCGCGAGAGGAGACGGCGATGCCTGAGCAGCAGACCCCGCCCGGGGCGGATCCGCGGGAGCGGGGCGCTACCGTCAGGCGGCTGGCCGAGCTGGTGGCCGCGGCCTCGGACGGCGCGATCACCGCCGAGGAGGCGCTGAGCGCGCAGGTGCCGCTCGCGGCGCTGGGATTCACCTCCCTGGCCCAGATGCGGTTGATCGACGCGGTGGAGGCCGAGTTCGGGGTCGAGTTCGACCTGTCGGCCGCCGGGGCGGCGGCGCTGAACGACCTGGACGCGCTGGAGCGCCACCTCGCCGGGGCGCGCTGATGGACGTCCGGTTCGCGGGCGGCCGCGCGGGCGCGGCCCCGCTCACCTGGGGTCAGCGTGCCATCTGGGACACCATCCGCGCCACCGCGCCGGACGACCGCTACTTCAACTTCGGCCGGGTGCTCGCGGTGCCCGGACGGGCCCGGCCGCTCACCCCGGAACGGGCCGCCGGAGCGCTCGGCGCGCTGGTGGAGCGGCACGAGTCGCTGCGGACCCGGCTCGGCGGGGCCGGGCCGTATCAGGAGGCGGGGCCCCACCGGGAGGCGGGGCCGTGTCCGGGAGCGGGGCCGTACCAGGTGCTGGAGGGCGCGGGCGCGCTCCCGCTCACGCTCGCGGCCGGCGACCCCGAGCGGCTCCTCGGCGAGCTGGCGGCCACCGCGTTCGACTACGCCGCCGAGTGGCCGCTCCGGGCCGGGCTCGTCGTCGACGGCGGCGAGGTCACCCACATCGTCCTCGTCTTCTGCCACCTGGCCGCCGACGGGCTGGGCGCCGAGGCGGCCCTGCGCGACCTGCGCCTGCTCCTGCTGCGCGGCTCCGTGCCCGGTCCCCTCCCGCCGCAGCCGCTGGACCTGGCCCGCTGGCAGGAGTCCGAGCCGGGGCGGCGGACCGCCCGCGTCGCGGCGGGGCACTGGGAGCGGGAGTACCGGCGCATCCCGCCGACCATGTTCGACCGGCCCCGCGGGGAGCCGGCGGACCCGCCGGTCTGGCGGGCGCTGCTCGTCTCCCGGGCGGCGGAGCTGGCCGTACGGCGGATCGCCGCCCTGCGCGCCGTGAGCACCTCGACCGTGCTGCTGGCCGCCGCGGCCGCGCTGACCGGCACGGTGACCGGGCACGACGTCTGCGCCATGCTGCCCATCGTGGCCAACCGCTTCCGCGCGGGCACCGCCGGCGCGGTCACCACGCTCTCCCAGGAGGGCCTGTTCGTGCTCGACCTGCGCCGGGGCTCCTTCGCGGAGCTGCTGCGCGCGGCCGGGCCCGCCGCGCTGAGCGCCTACCGCTCGGCCTACCACGACCCGCGCGACCGCGACCGGCTGACGGCGGAGGCGAGCCGGGAGCGGGGTACGCCGGTCCATCCCTACTGCTGTTTCAACGACATGCGCTTCGCCGACCGGGCGGGTCCCGTCCCCGGCGAGGCGGAGGTACGGCGGGCGGCGGCCGAGACGGCGCTGTCCTGGCCGCTCCGGCAGGAACGGCTCAACTGCCGCTTCTGCCTGCACGTGACCGCCGAGCCCGGCGGCCTGGGCGTCTCGCTGACCGCCGACACCCGCTTCCTGCCCCGGCCCGTCATGGAGCGCTACCTGCTGGATCTGGAGTCGCTGCTGGTGGAGGCGGCCTGCCACGAGGTCCCGGAGCCCGCAGGATGACGGTCCGCGCCTACGCCGAGTCCACCTCCGTCGCCCAGGGCGGACGGCTCCGCTTCCACCTGACCCGCACCTCGCGTGCCCCGCTGCGCGGCACGGTGACCGTGGAGGACACCGCGGGCGGCCGCCGGCTGCCCTGCGGCGCGTTCCGGGGCCCGTACTGGGACCTGGACGTGCCCGGGGACTGGGCGAGCTCGCTCTACCGGGCCGTCTTCACCTCCGGGGAGGACGGCGAGGACCGCGAGGACGGCGAGGGCTCCGCCGAGGTGTACTTCGTGGTCCGGGCCGCGCGGCCCGCCTCGCCGATCCTGCTCTCGGTCCCGTTCCCGACCTGGCAGGCCTACAACCGGGCCGGGATGCCCGGCGAGTCGCTGTACTGGACCGAGCAGCCCACCCGCGCCGCGCGCGTCTCCTTCGACCGGCCGGGCGGCGGCCCGCCCCCGGAGCGCTGGGAGGAGGGCATGATCCGCTGGCTGGGGCCCGCCGGGTACGCCGTGGACCACTGCTCGGGGCTCGACCTGCACGACGGCGCCGGTCTGCTGGCGGGCTACCGCCTGCTGGTGGTCAACGGCCACGACGAGTACTGGTCGGCGGGCATGCGCGACAGCGTCGAGGAGTTCGTCCGGCGCGGCGGCAACCTCGCGGTGTTCTCCGGCAACACCTGCTGGTGGCAGTTCCGCCTGGAGGACGGCGGGCGGACCATGGTCTGCCACCGCGACGCCGCCGCCGACCCGGTGGCCGCGGTGGCGCCCGCCCTCACCACGGTCGAGTGGTCCAGCGCGCCGGTCGACCGGCCGGAGAACGGCCTGATCGGCGTGAGCTTCCGGCGGGGCGCCGGAACCTGGGGGCCGTACATGGACAAGATGTACGAGGAGTCCTACACCGTCCGGTTCCCGGAGCACTGGGCGTTCGAGGGGACCGGCCTCGGCGAGGGCGACACGTTCGGCCGGGGCGCGCTCGGCTACGAGACCGACGCCTGCGACTTCACCGAGGTCGACGGGGTGCCCCTGGCCACCGGCCGCGACGGCACGCCGCCGTCCTTCGTCATCCTCGCCACCGCGGACCTGCGTCACTGGGACCGGTACGGCCAGGGCGGCATGGCCACCATGGGCGCGATGCGCCTGGGCGCGGGGACGGTGTTCACCGCGGCCACGGTGAACTGGGGCAACACCCTGCACGACCCGGTCGTCGCCCGGATCACCCGCAACGTGCTGGACCGGCTGTCCGCACCGGCGGCGGACGCCTGGGAGACGATCGGCCCCGCCGGTCCGCTGCGCGCGCTGGCCGCCGTCGGCTCGACGCTGTACGCGGCGGGGCAGGACGGCTCGCTGTCCGCCCGGGAGGTCTGCGGGCAGAACCTCCGCTGGCGTCCCGCCGGTTCCGCCTCCGGCGTGGTCGCCCTGGCCGCGCCCCGCGAGGCCTCCCCCGGCCGCCCCGTCACCCTCTACGGCCTGACCGGCGACGGCCGTCTCGTCCGCCGCGAGCCCGGCGGCTCGTGGACCGCGATCGGCCGCGCGCCCGGCGGCGCTGCGGACGGTGCGACCGACGACGGCGCGGCCGACGACGGGGCGGTGGGCGCCGAGACGGCGGACGGCGGGACGGGCGGCGCGACGGCGGACGCCGGGAGGGCGGGCGGCGGACCGATGGGCCTGGCGATGGTCAACGGCGAGCTGTTCGCGGCCTCGGCCGGCGCCCTCTGGTGCTCGGCGGGCGACGGCTCCTGGACGCGGGTCGGCTCCGCGCCGGACGTGGTCGCCCTCACCTCCATGAACGGCCGCCTCTACGCCGTCTGCGCGGACGGCCGCGTCCGCACGCGCCTGCCGCTCGCCGCCCCGGCCGGGTGGACGGACCTGTGCGACGCCGGCGGCGCGACCGTGCTGGCGGCCCACGCCGGCCGGCTGATCGCCGCCTCCCCCGGCGGTCCGCTCCGCTGGCGCGCCGCCGTCCCCGGCTGACCCGCCGACCCGCGCCGCGGGTGCGGGCCGGTCCGCCGGATCAGATCGTCTCGGAGAACACCTGCTCGCGGGCCTGGTGGAGCGCGGAGACCAGGGCGCCGCGGAGCACCGGGTTGCCCTCGACCTCGGTCACCACGACCCGGGGCCGGCTCGGGCAGACCCGGGCCACGGCCTCCTCCACCCGGGCGGCCAGCACCGGCCCGCCGGCGCGACCGACGTCACCGCTGAGCACGATCAGGCCGGGGTCCAGGACCACGGTCACCGCCGCCACGCCGACCGCGAGCCGACCGGCCAGCTCGTCGAGGAAGCTCTCCGGCCCCTCGGCGACGGCCGTGCGGACGCGCTCGGCGATGGAGGCGCCGTCGATGCCGTACGCGCCGGCCAGTCCCGTCACGGCCTCCCCCCCGACCAGGCGCTGGAACGAGCCGGACTGGGGCTCGCTCACGTCGGTGGGGAGCGGTTCGCCGGGGACGGGGAGCCAGCCGATCTCCCCCGCTCCCCCGGTGAACCCGCGGTGCAGGCGACCGCCGAGCATGACGCCGAGTCCCTGGCCGACGCCGGCCCACAGCAGCGCGAAGTCGTCCACGCCGAGGGCGGCGCCGCACTCGCGCTCCGCCAGGGCCGCGAGGTTCACGTCGTTCTCTATCGTGACCGGGATGCCCAGGCCCCGGCGGAGGTCGGTGAGCACGCCCTCGTGCCAGAAGGGCAGGTCGAAGGAGAAGCTCACGTCGCCGCTGCGGGGGTCGACGACGCCCTTGGTGCCGATCACGAAGGCGCGCAGCCGGGAGCGGGTGATGCCCGCCGCCGCGCACGCCTTGCGGACGGCGCCGCGCACCAGCCGTACCGGGTCCTCCTCGCCGCCCGGCTCGGCGGAGACCTCCACCGTGACCTCCGCGACGAGCTCGCCGGTGATGTCGGCGACGCCCGCGCTGATCCGGTCGGGCAGCACGTCGAGACCGGCGACGTAGGCGCACGAGGGCACCACGCCGTACAGCGCCGCGTTGGGGCCGCGGCCGCCGGCCTGCTCCCCGACCACCGAGACGAGCTCCCGCTCCTGGAGCCTGGCCAGCAGCTGGCCCGCGGTGACCTTGGAAAGGCCGGTGCGCTCGCCCAGCTCGGCCCGGGTGAGCGGCCCTCCGGAGAGCAGGAGCTCAAGCGCCGCACGGTCGTTGAGCTGGCGCAACAGCTGCGGTGTCCCCGGTCGTCTGGCCACGTTCTTCCTCCCCCGTCACGATCCGCTAACGACCGTTTCTTTTAAGAAAGTTTCTTGTTAGTTTAGCGCTCGTCAGCCCGCAGGCAAGCGCAGGAAGGCCGCGGGATGCCAGAGCGCCGACCGTATGGAGGGCGCCTTCGACCAGGCACGGCGCGGTATGGGGACCGCGCCGCCGCCCGAAGCGCGGCCCCGACGCGAAGCCGGGAAGGGAGAACCCCACAGTGAAGATCACGAAGATCGCCGTCGCGACGGCAACCACCGCCGCCCTGGCCCTGGGCCTCGCCGCGTGCGGCTCCAGCGAGCCCGCGCAGAACGACACCGGGACGAAGGCCGACGCCTCCGCCGGCGGGCCGAAGTTCGCGGGCCAGACGCTCACCCTGTGGCGTCTCGGCGAGAGCAACCCGGCCGCCCAGAAGTACACCGACGATCTGGTCGCCGCCTTCAAGCAGCAGACCGGCGCCGAGGTCAAGGTCGAGTGGATCCCGTGGCCCCAGGTGAACGACAAGTTCACCGCGGCCGCCGCGGGCGGCGCCGGCCCGGACGTCACCGAGATCGGCAACGACCAGGTGCCGCTCTGGCGGAGCCAGGACGCCCTGCACCCGATCACCCCGATCTTCAGCGGCGGCGAGCAGGCGGAGATCCCGAAGAACCTCCTCTCCCTGGAGACCGACGGCGGCGAGATCTACGCCGCCCCGTGGGGCGCCGGCACCCGCGCCGTGCTCTACCGCAAGGACTGGTTCGACGAGCTGAAGATCGAGGTCCCCAAGACCTGGGACGAGCTCGTCGCGGCGGCCAAGAAGATCCAGAAGGAGAAGGGCAAGGACGTCGACGGCTTCGCCTTCAACGGCGGGTCCGACGCCAACCACCTCCTCGGCTCGCTCGCCTGGGCCGAGGGCGGCGAGTACGCCGTCAAGGAAGGCGACAAGTGGGTCGGCAAGCTGACCGAGCCGGGCTTCAAGGCCGGCTTCGCCACCTACACGGGCATCGTCACCGACGGCCTGTCCAGCAAGTCCCGCCTCACCCAGAACTCCGCCGACATCCGCACCCGCTTCGCCAACGGCAAGGTCGGCATGTACCTCACCGCCGGCTGGGACATCGCCACGATCAAGGAGGAGAGCTCCGGCAAGGTCGCCGAGGACCAGCTCGCCTTCTTCCCGCTCCCGACCAAGAGCGGCGGCGCGGCCCCGGCCTTCTTCGGCGGCAACGACATCGCCGTCTGGAACGACGCCGAGAACAAGGAGCTGGCGACCGAGTTCGTGAAGTTCGCCACCACCAAGGAGTGGGCGGGCCGGTACGCCTCCGAGGGCGGCCTGCTCCCGGTCTACCCCGAGCACCTCGAGAAGCTGAAGGAGGACCCGGCGCAGGCTCCGTTCGCCGAGGCCTTCGCCAACGCCCGCGCCCTGCCGGGCGACCCGAACTGGACCGAGGCCGGCGAGACCAAGGCCGTGCTGCAGAACGCCGCCCGGTCGGTCATCGAGGGCAAGGCCACCGCCGACGAGGCCCTCGCCAAGGCCAACACGGAACTCGAAGAGATCCTGAACCAGCAGTAATCATGGCGAACACGTCCACGGTCGCCCGGGGCGGGGGCAACTCCTCCGCCCCGGAGCGGCGTCCTCCGCGCTCCCGGCGGCAGGCGAAGGCCAGCGGGATGCCCGCCTGGCTCATCCCCTACGTCCTGCTCGCCCCCGGGCTCCTGGTCATCGCCGGGCTGCTGCTCTACCCGACGGTCCAGATGCTCATCATGTCCTTCCAGAAGGTGGGGCTGCGCCAGATCCGCGGCGTGCCGGCCGACTGGGTGGGCGGGGAGAACTACGCCCAGATCTTCGAGAGCGAGATCTTCTGGTCCTCGCTCCGCAACACCGTCGTCTTCGCCGTCGTCACCGTGACGCTCACGCTGGTCCTCGGCACCGCCGTGGGCGTCCTGCTCAACAAGCTGAGCAAGAGGATGTCCACGTTCGTGGTCGTCGGCATCATGTCCGCCTGGGCGGTGCCGCCGGTCGCCCAGGGCGTCATCTGGCGCTGGCTCGCCGACGCCGACGCGGGGATGATCAACTGGGTGCTCAACCTGCTCCCCGACTGGTTCTCGGAGCTGCTGTTCGGCCGGGCCGACTGGACCGGTGAGCCCTGGCTCAACGACGCGTTCACGGTCTACCTCGTCCTGATCGTCTGCGTGGTCTGGGCCTCGTTCCCCTTCATCGCGGTCTCGGTGCTCGCCGGCCTCAAGGGCATCCCCGCCGAGCTCTACGAGGCGGCCCGGGTCGACGGCTCCAGCGCCTGGCGGACCTTCAGGAAGATCACCTTCCCCCTGCTCAAGCCGGTCTTCTCGGTGCTGACGATCCTGTCGATCATCTGGAACTTCAAGGTCTTCAGCCAGCTGTACGTGCTGATGGGCGGGCCGACCAACCGCGAGGCCTTCAACCTGTCGATGTTCTCCTTCGCCGAGGCCTTCCGCAGCCCGCCGAAGATGGGCAGCGGCGCGGCGATCGCGGTGGTCCTCACCGCGCTCCTGCTCATCGTCACCGCCGTCTACGTCCGGCAGATCGTGAAGACGGAGGAGATGTGACGAGCTCTCTCACCGGCGGCCGTCCGGCCCCCGCCCGCAGGCCCCCGGCGCCGAGCGGGCGGATCGACCCCCGCACCCGCAGGCGCCTGGGCACCGCGGCGCTCAACGCGACCGGCGTCCTGGTCTTCCTGTTCGCGGTCTTCCCCGTCTACTGGATGGTCTCGACCGCGTTCAAGACCAACGACCAGATCTTCACCACCGACTTCATCCCCGTCCCGACGGAGATCACCTTCGAGCACCTGGACCGGGTGCTCACCGAGGGCGTGGCCGGCAACTCCATCTGGGTCTACATGCGCAACAGCGCCATCGTGGCCCTGGGGACCGTGCTCATCGGCGCCGTCTTCGCGCTGCTGGCGGCCACCGCCATCTCCCGCTTCCGGTTCAGGGGCCGCACCGCCTTCCTGATCACCCTGCTGATCGTCCAGATGATCCCGGCCGAGGCCCTGCTCATCCCGCTCTTCCTCAACGTCAGGCGGCTCGGCCTCTACGACCAGCTGCTCGGCCTGATCGTGATCAACGTCGGCCTGACCCTCCCCTTCGGCATCTGGATGCTGCGCACGTTCGTCGCCGCGGTGCCCAAGTCGCTGGAGGAGGCGGCCTGGATCGACGGCGCGAGCCGGTTCACGACCTTCCGGAAGGTCCTGTTCCCCCTGGTGGCCCCCGGACTGGTGGCGACGAGCATCTTCTCGTTCATCACCGCCTGGAACGAGCTGATCTTCGCCCTCATGCTCATGTCCGACTCCTCCGGCTACACCATGCCCGTCGCCCTCCAGTTCTTCTTCGGGCAGCGCGGGACCGACTGGGGAGCGATCATGGCCGGTTCCACGATGATGACCATCCCGGTCGTCGTCTTCTTCCTCCTGGTGCAGCGGCGCATGGTCTCCGGCCTCGTCGCGGGCGCCGTCAAGGGCTGATCCCCGGCATCGGTACGGCCCGGCGCCCACGAGGCGCGGGCCGTACCGGCCTCGCCCTCCACGCGATCTCCCCACCTCAGGCAAGGAGCTTTCTACCGCCATGTCCGACTTCACTGCGGGCCCCGGCGACCAGGGGCTGTACCGCCTCGCGGCCGGCACCCTGCTCGTCGCCTTCCAGGGAACCACCGCCCCGGAATGGGTTCTCCGGGGGCTGGAGAGCGGCCTCGGCGGCGTCACCCTCTTCGGCTTCAACGTCGACGGCCACGACCGGCTGCGCGAGCTGAACGCCGGCCTGCGCGCGGCCGGCGACCCCGTCATCTCCCTGGACGAGGAGGGCGGGGACGTCACCCGGCTCGCCTACCACGTGGGCAGCCCCTACCCCGGCAACGCCGCCCTGGGGACCGTGGACGACGTCGAGCTGACCCGCGACGTCTACCGCGCCATCGGTGACGACCTGGCCCGCTGCGGCGTCAACCTGGACATGGCTCCGGACGCCGACGTCAACACCGCCGACGACAACCCGGTGATCGGCACCCGCGCGTTCGGCTCGGACAGCGCACTCGTCGCCCGGCACACCGTCGCCGCCGTCCAGGGCCTGCAGTCGGCGGGCGTGGCCGCCTGCGTCAAGCACTTCCCCGGCCACGGCGCCACCCGCCAGGACTCCCACCTGGAGGTGCCGCTCGTCGACGCCTCCCTGGAGCTGCTGCACGAGCGCGAGCTCGCGCCGTTCCGCGCCGCCATCGAGGCCGGCACGAAGTCGGTCATGACCGCGCACGTCCGGGTGCCCGCCCTCACCGGCGAGCTGCCCGCGACGCTGTCGGCGGCCGCGCTGACCCACCTGCTCCGCGGCGAGCTGGGCTACGACGGCGTGGTGATCTCCGACGCCCTCGACATGAAGGCCATCACCGACGCCTACGGCCTGGCCGGCGGCGCTGTGCGCTCCCTGGCCGCCGGGACCGACCTGCTCTGCCTCGGCCCGATCCCCACCGAGTCGGACATCCAGAAGATCATCTCGGAGATCGTCGCCGCGACCCGGGACGGCCGGCTGCCGGTGGCCCGCCTGGAGGAGTCCGCCGAGCGCGTGGCCCGCCTGCGCTCGTGGTTCGGCGAGCCCCGCGGGGCCGCGCCCGGGGACGGCGGCATCGGCCTGGCCGCCGCGCGCCGCGCGGTCAGCCTGACCGGCCCCGCCCCGCGGCTGGTGGACCCGCTGCTGGTGGAGCTGGACACCCCGCCGACCATCGCGGTCGGCGACGTGCCCTGGGGTTTCTCCCCCTGGCTGTCGCGGGCCGAGGTCGTGCGGGTCAAGCCGGAGGAGGCGGACGTGCCGGGCATCCTGGAGCACGCGGCCGGCCGCTCCCTGGTCGTCGTGGTCAAGGACGCGCACCGCTACGAGACCAGCCGGTCGGTGGTGACCGCCCTGCTCGCCGCCCGCCCCGACGTCACCGTGGTGGAGATGGGCCTGCCGATCTGGCGCCCGGAGGGCGTCGCCCACCTGGCCACCTACGGCGCCGCCCGGGCCAACGCCCAGGCCGCCGCCGAGCTGCTCGGGGTCTGAGAAGGGGCCTCCGGCCACCCCGGCAAGGCCCCTTCCGTCCCGCGAGCACGCGCGGCCCGGTCCGGCGGACCCCCCGGACCGGGCCGCGCCCTCCCGCGCCCTCCCGCGCCCTCCCGCGCCGGACGGGTCTCCCCGGCCTGCGGGCCGCGCATCCGGTGGGACGGCCGGGACCCGCGCCCGCCGGGTCCCGGCCCGCGCCCTCCCGTGTCCCGCGTCAGGACGCGAAGATCTCCTCCCGCGCCTGCTCCAGCGCCTCGAGCACGGCCCCGCGCAGCACGGGGTTGCCCTCCACCTCGCTGGCCACCACCTCCGGCCGGACCGGGCAGATCCGGGCGACGGCCTCCTCGATGCGCGAGGTGAGGGCGGTGCCTCCGGCCCGGCTGACCTCGCCGGCGAGCACCACCAGCCCGGGGTCGAGCACGACGCAGACCGACGCCACGCCCAGCGCCAGCCGCCCGGCGACCTCGTCCAGCAGTTCCCGTCCCCGCTCGCCCGCCTCGACCGCGGCGGCCACGCACTCGGCGGCGCCCTCCCCCGCGAAGCCGTACGAGGCGGCCAGCTCGGCCACGGCCTCGGCGCTCACCAGCGACTGCAGGCCGCCCGCGAGGGAAGGCAGCCGCCCGGGCACCGCCCGTACGTCCTCGGCCAGCGGCACGCCCGGCACCGGCAGGTAGCCGATCTCCCCCGCGCTGCCGGAGCGGCCCCGGTGCAGCCGGCCGCCGAGCACGACGCCGAGGCCGATGCCGCGGCCCACCCAGAGCAGCACGAAGTCGTCGACGCCGCGGGCGGCGCCCAGGGCGCGCTCGGCGACGGCGACGAGGTTCACGTCGTTCTCGATCTTCACGTCGCGGCGCAGGTCGCGGGCGAGCGCCTCGTGGATGCCCTCGTGCCAGCCGGGCAGGTCGAAGGAGAAGCGCACGTCGCCGGTGCGGGGGTCCACGACGCCCGGGGTGCCGATCACGACCGCCCGGAGCCGGGAGAGCGCCACCTTGGCCGAGCGGCACGCCTTGACCACCGCGTCGTGCACGAGCGCGACCGGGTCGTCGTGCCCGTCGGGGGCGACCGTCACCTCGCCGACGATCTTCCCCTGGATGTCGGCGACGGCGGTGGTGACGAACTCCGGCCCCACGTCCAGACCGGCCACGTAGGCGGCGGAGGGGACGATGCCGTAGAGCGCCGCGTTCGGCCCCCTCCCGCCGGCCTGCTCACCGATGACCTCGACCAGCCCGCGCTCCTCCAGCCGGGCCAGCGTCTGCGACGCGGTCACCTTGGACAGGCCGGTGAGCTCTCCGATCTGCCCCCTGGTCAGCGGTCCGGAGGCGAGCAGCAGTTCCAGGGCGGCCCGGTCGTTGATCTCCCTCAGCAGCCTGGGCACGCCAGGACGTCGCTCCATATGCATGCTTTCTTTTCGGCGTTGTCCGTCGCCGCCCAGGCCGGGCGAGAATGGCGGTCCGTCGTCGGTGAATTTTCCCGAGAGTTTAGCGCGCGAAGGCTCCGGAGCGGGTGATCGATGGGAGCGCTCCCGCCGTGCGGCCGGCCCCGGCGCGGCGCCGCGGGACGCCCGCCCGGCGGGGCCTCGCGCCCGAGTGGTCGCCGGGAGGCGGGATAATCATCTTCATGCGCCTATCTGCTCGTGTCGACTATGCCCTGCGTGCCGCCGCCGAACTCGCCGCAGCAGGCGAGGGGCCAACCACCGTGGGCGAGCTCGCCAAGGAGCAGGACATGCCGCCCAAGTATCTGGAGAACATCCTGCTCCAGATGCGCCGCGCCGGTCTCGTCCGGGGCCAGCGCGGCCCGGAGGGCGGCTACGTGCTGGCGCGTCCCGCCGCGGAGATCAGCCTCGCCGACGTGATCCGCGCCGTGGACGGCCCGCTGGCCAACGTGCGGGGCGAGCGCCCCGAGCACGTCGGCTACCGCGGGCCCGCCGAGTCGCTGCAGCAGGTCTGGATCGCGCTGCGCGCCAGCGAGCGGGCCATCCTGGAGGAGGTCACGCTGGAGAGCGTGGCCACCGGCGCGCTCCCCGAGCGGGTCCGCCAGCTCGCCGCCGACCCCGCCGCCTGGGACTGACAGGCGCCGCCGCGGGCCCGGCCGGGACCCTCCCCGGCCACCCCGGCCACCCCGTCCGCACCGCTCGGCCCCCGCACGGAGAGTCTCCGGCGGACCCTCCCCCGGACCTCCCGCCTCCCGGCCCCGCCCGCCCGGGGCCGGATACGCTGGGCCCATGCCCGAGGGTGACGTCGTCCACCGGACCGCGGGACGGCTCGGCCGGGCCCTCGACGGCCGGGTCCTGACCCGCTCCGACTTCCGCGTGCCCCGGCACGCCACCGCCGACCTGACCGGCCGGACCGTACTGGAGACCGTCTCCCGCGGCAAGCACCTGCTCACCCGCGTCGAGGGCGGGCTGACCGTCCACACCCATCTGCGGATGGACGGCGACTGGCTCGTCTCCCCGGCCGGCCGCCGGACGCCCCCGGGCGACCGGGTGCGGCTGGTGCTCGCCAACGCCGAATGGCAGGCCGTGGGCGTACGGCTGGGCATGGTGGACCTGCTCAGGACGGCCGACGAGCACCGGGTGGTCGGGCATCTCGGTCCCGACCTGCTCGGCCCGGACTGGGATCCGCCGGAGGCCGTGCGGCGGCTGGCGGCCGACCCCGGGCGGACCGTCGGTGAGGCCCTGCTCGACCAGCGCAACCTGGCCGGGATCGGCACGATCTACCGGGCGGAGACGCTCTTCCTCGCCGGGGTCTCGCCGTGGCGGCCGGTGGGGGCGGTCGACGACGTCGAGGGCATCGTGGAGATCGCACACCGGCTGCTGGAGGAGAACAAGGACCGGACGGACCGGGTGACCACCGGTGATCTCCGCCCGGGACGGGGGATGTGGGTCTACGGCAGGGCGGGCCGGGCATGCCTGCGCTGCGGGAATCGGGTCAGCCGGGCGGAGATGGGGGCACAGCCGCAGGAACGGCTGGTCTACTGGTGCCGTCACTGCCAGCCGGAGTGAGACCGGCCGGCGTGCGATGGCGCCTAGGCGGCGACCATGTCCTTCACCTCGGGGGTGTGCTCGATGGGCGGCACGACCGCCCGGAAGCCCTCGAAGGCGTCGTCCGGCAGGGCGGCGGGCACCGTCTCGGGGATGCGCTC
The DNA here is from genome assembly GCF_039534085.1 of Planomonospora alba. NCBI lineage: Bacteria > Bacillati > Actinomycetota > Actinomycetes > Streptosporangiales > Streptosporangiaceae > Planomonospora > Planomonospora alba. The sequence continues at coordinate 29,563 of NZ_BAAAUT010000009.1, read as the reverse complement.
CCGCTCGGGGACGTCGGCGAGCACCGGGGCGTGCTGGAGCTCGGCCAGCGCGAACTGGTCGGAGACCTCACGGAGCACCTGGGAGAGAGGCACACCGAGGGCGCCGCAGATCGACGCGAGCAGCTCGGAGGAGGCCTCCTTCTGGCCGCGCTCCACCTCGGACAGGTAGCCGAGGGACACCCGAGCCAGTGTCGAGACCTCACGCAGGGTGCGCCCCTGCCGCACCCGCAGCCGCCGCAGTACGTCGCCGAGCAGCTGACGCAGCAGGACCATCTGTCGCTCCCTCCCCGGCGCGGACGTCTTGGCGACGTTCCGCGCGATCGGTTCGTGCCGCCCGTTCTTCGAACGCGACCCTTCGTACATTCGCCTCGCCGTCATCATCGCTTGACGCTGCCCTCAGTCACAGCTCCACCGTACCTGCATCGGCCGACATCGCGGCAGACTGCGGTGAGCATGTTCGCTGGGGACGTAACGCGGTAATCACCCGGAATGTTCCCCCGGACCGGGCTCCAGCGCGCCGCGGAGCAGGTCCACGGCCTCGTACGCGGTGCATCTCCGGATCTCCTCACGCGTCCCGTCCAGCTGCAGGTCCCGATGCCATACCCGCCCCGCGGGGCCGCTAACGGCCAGGTGGACGGTTCCGACCGCCTTTCCGTCCTGCGGGTCGGGGCCGGCCACGCCGGTGGCGGCCAGGCCGTACGTGGACCCGGTGAGCTCGCGCACCCCCGCCGCCATCGCCGCCGCGACCTCCGGGTGCACGGCCCCCTCGCGTTCCAGCAGGTCGGCGGGGACGCCCAGCAGGCGCCGCTTGAGCTCGGTGGCGTAGGACAGCACCCCGCCCACGAAGGCCGCCGAGGCCCCCGGCGGCGCCGTCAGGGCCGCGCCGATCAGCCCCGCGGTCAGCGACTCGGCGACCGCGACCGTCTCGCCGCGGCCGGCGAGCAGCGCGATCACCCGGGCCGCCGGGACCGGGCCGGCCGCCCCGGGCACCGCGGCGCGGGCCGCCTCCGGCGCCGTCCCCCCGGACGCGCCCGCGGCCCCCCGCGGGGCCGTCATGACGCGGCCCTCGCCCGCCTGGCGACCTGCCGCAGCTTGACGGCCCGGACCACGTAGTCCAGGCCGGTCCCGACGGTCACCACGACCGCCGCCCCCATGACGGTCCAGCGGACCGCGCCCGGCACGCCGGGCAGGATGTAGCAGGTGATGGCGAGCATCTGCAGGACGGTCTTCACCTTGCCGCCGTAACTGGCCGGGATCACCCCGTGCCGCAGGACCGCGAAGCGCAGCAGCGTGACCCCGGCCTCCCTGCCCAGGATCACCGCGGTGACCCACCACGGCAGCTCGCCCAGGACCGACAGGCCGATCAGCGCCGCCCCGGTCAGGGCCTTGTCGGCGATCGGGTCGGCGATCTTCCCGAAGTCGGTGATCAGGCCGTAGCGGCGGGCCAGCTCGCCGTCGAGCAGGTCGGTGAGCGAGGCCACCAGGAAGACCGCCAGCGCGGTGATCCGCCAACCGGTGCCCGGCAGGAAGAGGCAGACCACGAAGAACGGCACCATCGCCAGTCGTAGCACCGTCACGACGTTGGCGATGTTCCACAGGCTCACCTTCCGGCGGCCCGCCGGCGTCGTCTCGGTGCCGGTCTCTGGCGTGTCGGTCATACGCTCTCCCGGCCCGGCGGCGCGTTCACGGTGCGGCCTTGATGCGGGCGATCAGGTCGACGCCCTCGGAGTCGACCACGACGGCCCGGACGATCTGGCCGGGGACCAGGCCGATGCCCTGGACGGTGACGCAGCCGTCGACCTCGGGCCCCTGGTGGGCCGCGCGGCCCTCGTACCCGCCGTCCCCGAGGTCCTCCTCGATGAGGACGTCCACCTCGGTGCCGATGCGCTCCTCGGCCCGCTGGGCCATGAGCTCCTCGGCCAGCTCGGTGAGCGCGGCCACGCGCGCGTCGACGACCTCCTGCTCGAGCTTGCCGGGCAGCGACGCCGCCTCGGTGCCCTCCTCGTCGGAGTAGCCGAAGACGCCGATCACGTCGAGCCTGGCCGCCTGCAGGAAGTCCACCAGCTCACCGAACTCCTCCTCGGTCTCGCCGGGGAAGCCCACGATGAAGTTGGAGCGCACCCCCGCCTCGGGGGCGGCGGCCCGGATGGTCTCCAGCAGGTCCAGGAAGCGCCGGGGGTCGCCGAAGCGCCGCATCCGGCGCAGCACCGTGCCGGACGCGTGCTGGAAGGACAGGTCGAAGTACGGTGCCACGCCCTCGGTGCCGGCGATCGCCTCCAGCAGGCCGGGGCGGAGCTCGGCGGGCTGCAGGTAGCTGACCCGCACCCGCTCGACGCCCTCGACCGCGGCGATGCGCGGCAGCAGCTTCTCCAGCGCCCGCAGGTCGCCCAGGTCCTTGCCGTAGGAGGTGGAGTTCTCGCTGACCAGCACGAGCTCCTTGACGCCCTGCTCGGCCAGCCACGCGGCCTCGCCGAGCAGCTCCTCCGGCCGGCGCGAGACGTAGGCGCCGCGGAAGGCCGGGATGGCGCAGAACGTGCAGCGCCGGTCGCAGCCGGAGGCCAGCTTCAGCGAGGCCACCGGGCCGTCGCCCAGGCGCCGGCGCAGCGGCCGGGGACCGCTGGCCGGGGCGACGCCCTCGGGCAGCTCGTCGCCGTGGCCGGGGATGGCGGACTTGGGCGCGGCGGCGCGCTCGACCGGCGAGATGGGCAGCAGCGTCCTGCGGTCGCGCGGGCTGTGCGGGACGAGCGGCCGTCCCTCCAGCACGTCGTCCAGGCGTGCGCCGATCTCGGTGTAGTCGTCGAAGGAGATGACGGCCGCCGCCTCGGGCAGCGCCTCGGCGAGCTGGTCGCCGTACCGCTCGGCCATGCAGCCCGCAGCGACCACCTTGGCCCCGGAGTCGGCTGCGGCGAGCAGCGTGTCGATGGAGTCCTTCTTCGCTGAGTCGATGAAGCCACACGTGTTGACGACGATGACGTCGGGGTCGTCGTCGCCCAGCTGCCAGCCGGCAGCCTCAAGCCGCGCGGCGAGCTCCTCGGAGTCGACCTCGTTGCGCGCGCAGCCCAGTGTGATCAGCGATGCGGTTCGGCGGGATGACATGGTGAACACTACGGTATCGGCAGTTGGCCACCACCGATGCACCTCCCCCGTTCCCGGCCGCCCGCGACCCTACCGGCGGGCGGGCTCAGCGGGCGCGTAGGAGCGCCTGACGCTCTGCCCCGAACGGCCCGGAGCCCCCAGGTCCTCCCCGTTCACCTGCACGGAGACCGCGCCGGCGTCGCCGAAGGCGACCTTCAGCCCCTTCTTCGCCTTCCAGCGCGCGGTCTTGCCGGCCTTGAGCGTGCCGGAGAAGATCTTCCTTCCGTCCGCGTCCCGCACGCTGAGCTTCGACGAGCGCTCCGCGGTGACCTCGAGCACGACCTCCCCGGCGTCCCGGTCGCCCCGGGCCGAGGCGGCCCCGCGGGCCGGGTCGGCGGGCACCCCCGGCGCGGGCGGCACCGTGGGCGCGGCCGGGGCCTGCGGCACGCCGGACGGCGGGATGGGCGGCGGGGGGAGGGAGGGCAGCGTGGGAGCGGCGACCGGCTGGGTCTCGGCCGGGGTGTCCCCGGCCCCGCCCATCGTCCGCACCACGCCGAAGGCGACGACGACGGCCAGCGCGACGGCCATGGCCAGCGTCCAGTTGGGCGAGCGGCGTTCGCGGATCTTGATGGGCCGGTCGGCCTGGAACACGCTGGCGGCGCGGACCGGCAGCGGTACGCCGCCGTGCTGCTCGTCGAACTCGCAGACCAGGGCCTCGGCGTCCAGGCCGAGGATCCGGGCGAGGTTGCGGACGTGCCCGCGCGCGTAGAAGTCGCCCCCGCACAGGGAGAAGTCGTCACGCTCGATGGCGTGGATGAGCGTGGCGCGCACGCACGCCCGCGCGCTCAGCTGCTCGGCGGTCAGGCCTGCCGCCCGGCGGGCCTCGGCCAGAGTGCGCCCGATGCTCGTGCGGGCGCCGTACGGCGCCCCGGCGGAGCCGTCCGTGCCCGTGGCGGCTCCGCCGGTGTCGATGCTCTCGTTCCCCTCGTTCATCTGGTGCACGCTCCCCCGCTTCTTGACGTTGCGTAGCGAGTCCTATTCAACCAGTGATGAGAGGATCGTCACCGTGGGGGGTCGGTGTCCGCCTACTCCCCCCGCAGATCGGCCAGGAGCCCGGGCAGCTCGTCCGGCTTGACCAGCACCTCCCGCGCCTTGGAGCCCTCGCTGGGGCCGACGACGTTGCGGCTCTCCAGCAGGTCCATCAGGCGGCCCGCCTTGGCGAAGCCCACCCGCAGCTTCCGCTGGAGCATGGAGGTCGAGCCGAACTGGGTGGTCACGATCAGCTCGGCCGCCTGCACCAGCAGGTCGAGGTCGTCGCCGATGTCCTCGTCGATCTCCTTCTTGACCGTGGCGGAGGCCATCACGTCGGCGCGGTACTCGGCCTGCATCTGGGCCTTGCAGTGCGCGACGACCTCGGCGATCTCCTTCTCCGAGACGAAGGCGTTCTGCAGCCGCATGGGCTTGCTCGCGCCCATCGGCAGGAAGAGCGCGTCGCCCTGCCCGACCAGCTTCTCCGCGCCGGGCTGGTCGAGGATGACCCGGCTGTCGGCGAGCGAGGAGGTGGCGAAGGCCAGCCGAGAGGGCACGTTCGCCTTGATCAGGCCGGTCACGACGTCCACCGAGGGGCGCTGGGTGGCGATGACCAGGTGGATGCCGGCCGCGCGGGCGAGCTGGGTGATGCGGACGATGGAGTCCTCGACGTCGCGCGGGGCGACCATCATCAGGTCGGCGAGCTCGTCGACGATCACCAGCAGGTAGGGGTAGGGCTGGTAGACCCGCTCGCTGCCGGGCGGGGCCGTCAGCTTGCCGGCGCGCACCGCCTTGTTGAAGTCGTCCACGTGCCGGAAGCCGCTGGCGGCCAGGTCGTCGTAGCGGCGGTCCATCTCGCCCACCACCCACTCCAGGGCCTCGGCGGCCTTCTTGGGGTTGGTGATGATCGGCGTGATGAGGTGCGGGATGCCCTCGTAGACCGACAGCTCCACCCGCTTGGGGTCGACCAGGACCATCCGGACCTCGTCGGGGGTGGCGCGCATCAGGATCGAGGAGATCAGCCCGTTGACGCAGACCGACTTGCCCGCGCCGGTGGCGCCCGCGATGAGCAGGTGCGGCATCTTGGCCAGGTTGGCCACGATCGTGCGGCCCTCGACGTCCTTGCCGAGGCCGACGATCATCGGGTGGTGGTCGGCCTGGGCCACCGGGGAGCGCAGGATGTCGCCGAGCGAGACGAGGTCCTTGTCGGTGTTCGGGATCTCCACGCCGATCGCCGACTTGCCCGGGATGGGCGACAGGATCCGCACGTCGGCTGACTTGACCGCGTAGGCGATGTTCTTGGTGAGCGCGGTGACCTTCTCGACCTTGACCGCCGGGCCGAGCTCGATCTCGTAGCGGGTGACCGTCGGCCCCCGGGTGAAGCCGATCACCTGGGCGTCGATGCCGAACTGCTCCAGCACGCTGGTCAGCGCGTCCACCACGACGGTGTTGGCCTTGGTCTGCGGCTTGGGCGCGGTGCCCGGCCGCAGGATCCGCGTGTCGGGCAGCTGGTACGGCCCGGCCTGCGGCGAGAGCACGAGCTGCTCCACCTTGCGCGGCGCCGGGGACGGGGCGGGCGGCTCCGGGATGATGGGCAGCGTCCGGGCCGCCGGAGACTCCTCCTCGTCCACCAGGCCGGGCACGATCTCCGGGGAGTGCTCGGCGAGCCTGCCCGGGGTCTCGGCGATGACCGGCGTGTCGTACGGCTTGACGCTGTCGCCCGGCTCGTCGGAGCCCGGCTCGGCACCGCCCGCCCTGCCGCCCGGCCTCTTCCTGGCGGGCCGCTTGCCGGGCGTGCGGGTCCGGGCCGCCGGGGCGGCGGCCTCCCGGTTGAAGAGCATGTGCCGGATCTCGGCGAGCCGCTCCGGGATGCGGTGCACCGGGGTCGCGGTGATCACCAGCACCCCGAAGCCGGACAGGATGAGCAGCAGCGGGATGGTGATGAACGCGGGCAGGATGCTGGCCGGGGGCGCGGCGATGACGAACCCGACCATGCCGCCGGCGGCGGAGACCTTGTCCATGCCGTCGGCGGGGCCTCCCGAGGGGTACGGCGTGCCGTGCGCGACGTGCACGATGCCGAGCACGCCGATGGTGAGGGCCGACCACCCGATCATCATCCGCCCGGTGTCGGGGCTCTGGTCGGGGTGGCGCAGGATCCGCCAGGCCAGCAGGGCCAGCAGGACCGGGATCAGCCAGGTCAGCGAGCCGAAGACGCCGCGCATGACGGAGTCGACCACCTTCGAGACCGTGCCCGTGGGGGTCCGCCAGGTCATCGCGGCCAGCACGATGGCCGCGGAGAACACGGCCAGGCCGAGGCCGTCGCGGCGGTGCACCGGGTCCAGCTCCCGCGCGTTCTGCCCCAGTGCCCGCGCCGCGCTGCCGACGCCGGCGGCGAGCAGCATCCAGATCCCCACGAACAACTTGGCGATCATGGTGAAGACCCAGCCGAGCGGGTCCGGCTGGGAGGGGGCGGGCCTGCGCGCCGAGGCGGCCCGCGTCCGGGCGGGCGGCCGTCTGGCGGGAGCCGTACGGGCAGGGGTGGACCTCGACCGGCCTGAGCTTCCCTTGGCCGGAGTTTTGCCTGAGGCGCCTTTGGACGTACGGGTGGCCATGCTAGGAGGCTAACGATCGCCGGGGCGGATCGCGGGGAGGCACGCCGTAGCGGGAGGGGCGCGCGGAGGGCGGGGCGCGGGCGACGGCCCCTGCCCCGCGGGGGCACCGGGCGGACGCGGGCCGCCGGCGCCCCCGCGGGGGACGGTGCGGGAAGGCTACTTGTAGGTGACGTCGGAGGCGGAGTAGACGCAGCTCACGCCGTCGGGGCCGCTGCCGGTCTTGCTCGGCTCACCCTTGGTGACGCCCTTGTACCGCTCGCAGATCGCGATCTTCTTGCCGGAGTCGCCGATCACGGTGACCGCCGACAGCTTCGCGGTGTCGCCGTAGTTCGGGTTGATCCCGACCAGGGACTTGCCCGGGGCGGTCACCTGGACGTTGGAGACCACCACGTGGCGCGCGTACTGCTTGGAGCAGTTGCCGCAGGAGCGGTAGAGCTTGCCGAAGTCGGCGACCTGGAAGTTCTTGATGACGAAGGTGCCCGGTCCGTTGTGCTGGAAGACCTTGTCGGAGGCCTTGCGGGCGCCGCCGCCGTCGACGGTCATGGTCTGCGAGGCGGAGGTGCCCTTGAAGGTGGCGGCGTCCTCGCCGACGTCCTCCCACCAGACGTTCTTGAGCGTGCAGGTGCCGGTGCAGTGGATGCCGTCGGCGCCCGGGGAACCGATGATCACGTTCTGCAGGACGGCGCCGTCGGCCAGCCTGAAGATCGGGTCCTGGCTCTCGTCCTGGCCGTCGCCGCCCAGCGCGCCGGAGCCGTAGAAGCGCTTCATGCCGCCGTCGTAGGGGCCGCTGACGGGGATGGTGGAGGTGACCGGCTGAGCACCCTTGGCGGCGGGCCAGCCGGGCAGCGGCGAGCCGGTCGGGGCGGCCGTCGGGGCCGCGGTCGGCTTGGCCGTCGCGGTGGGGGTCGCGGTCGGCTTGGCCGTCGCGGTCGGCGCGGCGGTCGGCTCGGCCGTGGGGGCGGAGCCGGCGGCCTTCAGCGTCCAGCTCTTGCCCGCGGCCGAGTCGCAGGAGTTCTGCTTGATCGCGGCGCCGGAGGAGGCGGACGCCGGGTTGAGGCACTTGGCGCTGCCGGCGTTGACCACGCGGTAGGCCGAGCCGCCGGCCGCCTCCAGCTTCCAGGCGTGGAAGGCCCCCGTCGAGCAGGCCTGCTGGACGACCGCCTTGCCCGCGGAGGTGCTGTTGCCGGCGATCCCGGCGCACTTGCCGCTGTGCGCGGCGGTCAGCCGCCGGCCGCCGGAGACGTCGGAGAGCGTCCAGGTCTGGCCGGAGCCGCCGCAGGGCTGCTGGACGAGCTGCACGCCGTCGGCGGTGCTCGCCGAGGGCACGGTGAGACAGAGCCCGCTGGCGGCGTTCACCAGGGTGTAGGAGCCGGCCGCCGGGACCAGGGCGGAGGCGGAGGCGGGAGCCGCGGCCAGTCCGGCGCCGGCCAGGGTCGCCGCGGCGCACACCGCGATGCGGACCCGGAAGGTCGTCTTGCGTAACACTACGCGTCTTCCTTTTCGGTCGAACTACATAAGAACGCTTTTAAGTGCCGAAACGTGAGATCTACACCACAAAGCAAGATCTCGCCACCGGCGGGAGCAAACGTAGCGGAACTTCCGTCATTATGGAAAGCGCATTCCGTCCTATGTATTGACATGACGTTCCATGTAATAGAACCTCCTCACCAAACAGGACGTTGGGAGGAGAGACCATGTCCGCACTCGACTGGTCGGTTCTGGGCGCGTACTTCCTGGTGATGGTCGCCATCGGCGTGTGGTCCAAGAACCGGATCAGGAACGTGATCGACTTCTTCACCGCGGGGGGCAGGATCCCCTGGTGGCTGTCCGGAATCTCACACCACATGTCCGGCTACAGCGCGATCATGTTCGTGGCGTTCGCGGCGGTCGCCTACGAGTACGGCCTGGCCATGTACGTCTGGTGGGCGCTGACCATCGGCCTCGGCGTCGGCATCGGCGCCTTCGTCTGGGCGGCCCGGTGGAACCGGCTCCGCTCCAAGCACGGCGTGGCCTCCCCGCTGGAGTACCTCGCCCGCCGCTACGACCTCCCCACCCAGCAGGTCCTGGCCTACAGCGGCGCGCTGCTGAAGGTGGTGGACATCGCGGCCAAGTGGGTGGCCATCGCGGTGCTGCTGCGGGGCTTCGCCGGCATCCCCATCCTGTGGGGCATCCTCATCACCGGCGCCGTCACGCTCGTCTACATCACGGCCGGCGGCCTGTGGGCGGACGTGCTGACCGACTTCGGGCAGTTCGTCATCCAGGGCGTGGCGGGCATCGCCATGTTCATCGCGATCATGGCGCACCTGGACGGGGTGGCGACGCTCTGGACCATGTGGGACAGGCTCCCCGAGGGCCACGGCGACCCGTTCGCCGGGCCGTACACGGCGACGTTCTTCCTGGCCATGCTGTTCATCAAGACCTTCGAGTACAACGGCGGCATGTGGAACCTCGCCCAGCGCTACATGGCCTCGCCCTCCGGCTCGGCCGCCCGGCGCTCGGCGCTGCTGTCCAGCGCGCTCTGGCTGGTCTGGCCGCTGATCCTGTTCATCCCGATGTTCGCCGCCCCGCTGATCGTCCCGGGCCTGGCCGACGCCGAGGAGGCCTACGTGAGGCTGGCCCAGACCCTGCTGCCGCCCGGGCTGATCGGCCTGGTGCTCGCCGGCTTCTTCTCGCACACCATGGCCATGGTCGCCTCCGACGCCAACGTCATCTCCTCGGTCATCACCCGGGACATCGCCCCGGTGGTCGTGCGCCGGGTGCGCGAGCTGTCCGCGCACGCCCAGCTGACCTTCGCCCGGGTCACCACGTTCGCCTTCGTGCTGATCAGCATGGTGATCGCGATCGCCACCGAGGGGCAGGGCGTCGTCCTGAAGATCGTCGTCGACCTGGTCGCCGCCACGATGGGGCCGATCTCGATCCCGCTGATGCTCGGCATGCTGCCGTGGTTCAAGCGGAGCGGCCCGGCCGCGGCGATCGCCTCGTGGGCCGCCGGGCTGGCCGTGTGGGCCTACGTCAAGTGGATCCTGGAGTCCACCGACACCGCGATGGTGGTGGGGGTGCCGCTGGTCACCTCGCTGGTCCTGTACGTGGCGATCGGGCTGCTGCGGCCGCAGGACCGCCCGGACCGGGACGCCCTGGTCGACTCCCTCGACACCGACCCGGAGGACGACCGGGCCGTCGCCGGCGCCTGAGCCCGCACCCGGCCCGGGCGCGGCAAGCCCCGGCGCGGCAAGCCTCGGCGCGGGGAGCCCGGGCGCCGCGGCGGGCACGCGCGGCGGGAGCAGGTCCGCGCCCGGACGGGAGCGGAGGCCGGAACGGCACGGGACGACCCTGAGCACGGCGGAGGGGCCGGACGGCACACGTCCGGCCCCTCCCCCGCGTCCGGTGGCGGGCCGGCCCCCGGCCGCCGCGTCCCGCGGCGGGCGCCGCCCCTCCGCCCCGCCGGACGGCTACTTGTCCGACTCCAGGACGCCGCCGTTGGCCACGTCGGACTTCTCGATCTCGGTGAAGAGGATCCGCACGGCCTCCCGGCGGGCCTTCAGGATGCCCACCGCGGCCTCGGTCACCGCGGCCGCGAACTCGCGGCGCTGGTCGAGGGTCCGTCCGGAGAGCAGCTCGACGGTGATGTTCGGCATACCGGCCTCCATGTTGCATGACACAAGACTTAATTCCGCTACACGGAACAATAGGTCATGGGAGCGGTAAGGGAAAGCGCTTGCCGTACAGGGATCGAACGTGTCAGGGGTGGAACGCTCCACCGGTGGTGGATCGCTCCACCGGCATCGGCGGAGACCCGCGGTCAGCGGGGAGCGGCCGGGAGCGGCGCGCCGAGCGCGAGCGAGACCTCCCGGGCGGCGGCGACCACCTCGGGGGCGAGCCGTTCGAGGCCCTCGCGGTCCATGTCCATCGCCAGGGCCGAGATGGAGATGCCGCCGAGGACCTGCCCCGTGTGGTCGAAGACGGGGGCGCCCACGCAGAGGATCTCCGGGTGGTTCTCCTCGTCGTCCAGCGCGTACCCGCGGGCGCGCACCTCGGCGAGGTGGGCCAGCAGGTCGTCCACGGAGGTCAGCGTGCGGGGCGTCATCCGGGGCAGCCCGGTGCGGGCGGCGACGGCCCGCACCTCGTCCGCGGGGAGCTGGGCGAGCACGGCCTTGCCGATCGCCGTGCAGTGCAGGCGCAGGCTCATCCCCACCCGCGACGGCATCTGGTACGGCCGGCGGCCCTCCAGCTTGGAGACGTAGACGGCCTCGTCCCCGCTGCGGACGGCGAAGTGCGTGGTGTAGCCGATCCGCTCGTGCAGCGCGGCCAGCGCGCCGGAGGCCTGGCGGGCCGGGTCGAACCGGTTCATGACCCGGCCGGCCAGGGTGAGGATGCGGGGGCCGGGCTCGTAGCCGCCGTTCCCGTCCGTCCGCGCGAAACCCCACTCGACCAGCGACTGGAGGATGCGGTGGACGGTCGACTTGGACACCCCCGTCTCCGCGGCGATGTCGGTGACGCGGTGGTGCTCGGCGATCGCCTCCAGCACCGTCAGCGCCTTGTCGATGGAACTGCCTTCCCTGGCCACGATGCCGATCCTACTGGTCAGCGCGCCAGCCAGCCCCCGTCGACCGCCAGCACGTGCCCGTTGACGTAGTCGGAGGCCCGGGAGGCCAGGAAGACCGCCGCGCCCACGAGGTCGTCGGGCTCGCCCCAGCGGCCCGCCGGGATGCGCCCGGCGATCTCGGCCTCCCGCACCGGGTCCGCCCGGAGCCGCTCGGTGTTGGCCGTGGCGATGTAGCCGGGCGCGATCGCGTTGACCTGCACCCCCCGCGCCGCCCACTCGCAGGCCAGGGCCCGGGTCAGCCCGGCGACCGCGTGCTTGGCCGCGGTGTAGCCGGGCACGTTGATCCCGCCCTGGAAGGAGAGCATGGAGGCGATCATGATGATCTTCCCCGAGCCCCGCTCCAGCATCCGCGCCCCCACCGCCTGGCTGAGCAGCCACACCGCGTCGAGGTCGACGTCGAGCACCCGGCGGAAGTCCGCGTAGCGGTGCTCGGCCGCGGGCGCCCGGTGGATGATCCCGGCGTTGTTGACGAGCACGTCGACCGGGTCCAGCCGCGCCGCCGCCTCCGGGATGCGCCCGGGCTCCGACAGGTCCAGGACCCACCGGGAGACCCGGCGGCCGGTCCTGCGCACCTCGGCCTCGACCTCACCGAGGTCGTCGTCGCGGCCGTGCAGCACCAGGTCGGCCCCGGCGGCGGCCAGGCCCAGCGCGATCGCCCGGCCGATGCCGGTCCGGGCGCCGGTGACGAGCGCGGTCCGGCCCGTCAGCGAGAACAGCCCCTCCGGCGAGGAGGGTGCCCGCCCCGCCGCCATCAGCGCATCTCGCCGATCGCGACCGGCTCCACGTCGTCGTAGGCCTGGTTCTCCCCGCCCATGGCCCAGACGAAGGCGTAGCTGCGGGTGCCGAAGCCGCAGTGCACCGACCAGGGCGGCGAGATGACCGCCTGCCGGTCGGCGACCACGAGGTTGCGGGTCTCGTCGGGCCGGCCCATCAGGTGGATCACCCGGTCCTGCTCGGGCAGGCCGAAGTAGAAGTAGACCTCGGTCCTGCGCTCGTGGGTGTGGCAGGGCATGGTGTTCCACATGCTGCCGGGCTCCAGCACGGTCACGCCGAGCACGAGCTGGCAGCTGCGCACGCCCCCGGCGTGCACGTGCTTGTAGATCGTGCGCTCGTTGGAGCCCTCCGGGCCGCCCAGCCGTACCGGCTCGGCGTCCTCCAGGGTGCTCAGCGCCGTGGGGTGGCCGGCGTGCGCGGGGGTGGAGACGAGATAGAACGCCCCGTCGCCGAAGGCGACCTCGCGGGCGCCCCGCCCGACGTACAGGCACTCCTTCGGGCCCGGCTCGTACGGCGTGCCGTCCACGGTGACCACGGCGGGCCGCTCCCCCACGTTGACCACGCCCAGCTCCCGGCGCTCCAGGAAGTGCCCGGCACGCAGCGGGTCGGGGTTGGGCAGGGCCGCCGGTCCGAGCGCACCGCCCACCACGATCCGGTCCTCGTGCGAGTAGACGAGCCGGACCTCCCCCGGCGCGAACAGGTCCTCCACCAGGAACCGGGAGCGCAGCCAGGCCGTCGTGGCGCCCGGGATCTGGTCCGGTGCCGTGGCGTGCCGTACCTCCATCGACCCTCCTTGTTCTGTTACATGGAATTAGAATTCGCTGTACGGAACATAAGGAGCATACCCCGGCCCCGCCTCCCGGTACATCGGCCGGATGGTGGCGCCGGGCGCGGGGCGGCCGGGCCGCGGCGGCGGCCGCACGGGCACGGGACGGGTCCAGGACGGCGAGCCGGGTGACCGCCGGCAGCGCGTGCGGACCGGGCAGGCTCCTGGCCCGCCGGGTGTGCTCGACCGGCATGTCCAGAGAGTGGGCGCCCCAGGCGCGTTCGGCGGCGAGGCGCAGCGTCTTCGGGCCCGGCGCGGCCAGGACCCGGGGTTGCGGGGATCATCGGACCGAACGGGGCGGCGTCCCTCGCGTCCGGGTAGGCGCGCACGGCCGTCACCGGCGGGCCGAAGCGGTGGCCGCGCGTCGGTGACCGGGGCGGGATGCCGGCCCGTCCGAGGCCGAGCGCGTTCACCGGTCCTGCCCGGCGGTGTCCTGGGCGGCCGGGGCCCAGGAGACGCGCATCCACCACGGCGGGCCGGCCGCCGCGGCCCGCCTGCGCGCCCGGGCCGGAGCGCCGGCAGGCGTGAGGCCGTACGGCGGCCGCGGCCGCCGTACGGCGTGCCCGGTCAGACCTCGACGATCACCGGGATGATCATCGGGCGGCGGCGGTAGCTGTCGCTCACCCAGCGCCCCACGGTCCTGCGGACCACCCGGCGGATCTGGTCGACGTCGACCACCCCGTCGGCGGCGTTCTCCTCCAGGGCCCGCTCCACCTGCGGGATGACCTCGTCGAACCGGTCGGGGTCGATGCCCGAGCCGCGGGCGTGGATCTCCGGGCCCGCGGTCACCTTGCCGGTGTTGGAGTCCACCACGACGACGATCGAGATGAACCCCTCCTCGCCCAGGATCCGCCGGTCCTTCAGGGCGAACTCGGTGACGTCGCCCACCGACAGGCCGTCGACGTACACGTAGCCCGCGTGCACCGCGCCCACCACCCGCGCGCGGCCGTCGATGAGGTCGACCACCACGCCGTCCTCGGCGATCACGATGTGGTCGTCGGGCACCCCGGTGAGGGCGGCCAGCTTGGCGTGCGCCCGCAGGTGCCGCCACTCGCCGTGCACCGGCATGAAGTTCGACGGCCGGGTCAGGTTGAGCACGTACAGCAGCTCGCCCGCGGCGGCGTGCCCGGAGACGTGCACCTTGGCGTTGCCCTTGTGCACCACGCGGGCGCCCCACCGGGTCAGTCCGTTGATCACCCGGTTGACCGCGGTCTCGTTGCCCGGCACCAGCGAGGAGGCCAGCAGCACGGTGTCGCCCTCGGCGACCCGGATCGGGTGGTCGCGGTTGGCCATGCGCGACAGCGCCGCCATCGGCTCGCCCTGGGAGCCGGTGCAGATCAGCACCACCTCCTCCGGCGGCCAGCTCTCGATCTCCTTGGAGTCGACGACCAGCCCCGGCGGGACGCGCAGGTAGCCCAGGTCGCGCGCCACGCCCATGTTGCGCACCATGGAGCGGCCGATGAGCGCGACCTTGCGGCCGTGCCGCTCGGCGGCGTCGATGACCTGCTGCACGCGGTGGATGTGCGAGGCGAAGCTCGCCACGATCACCCGCTTGGCCGAGGTGCGGACCACCTCGTCGATGACCGGCCCGATCTCCCGCTCGCTGGTGACGAAGCCCGGCACCTCGGCGTTGGTGGAGTCCGACATCAGCAGGTCGACGCCCTCGCGTCCCAGCCGGGCGAAGCCCCCCAGGTCGGTCAGGCGCCCGTCGCTGGGCAGCTGGTCCATCCGGAAGTCGCCGGTGTGCAGCACGATGCCGGCCGGCGTGCGGATCGCCACCGCCAGGGCGTCCGGGATCGAGTGGTTGACCGCGAGGAACTCGCAGTCGAACGGCCCGAACCGGTGCCGCTCCTCCTCGACCACCTCGACCTTGACCGGCTGGATGCGGTGCTCGGTGAGCTTGGCCTCGATCAGCGCCAGCGTCAGCTTGGAGCCGACGACCGGGATGTCGCGGCGCTCGCGCAGCAGGTACGGCACGGCCCCGATGTGGTCCTCGTGGCCGTGGGTCAGGATGACCGCCTCGACGTCGTCCAGCCGGTCGCGGATGTAGTCGAAATCGGGCAGGATCAGGTCGACGCCCGGCTGCTCGGTCTCGGGGAACAGCACCCCGCAGTCGACGATCAGCAGGCGCCCGTCGAACTCGAACACCGCCATGTTGCGGCCGATCTCACCGAGACCGCCCAGCGGCACGATGCGCAGCGCGCCTTCGGGCAGCGGCGGCGGCGGCCCGAGTTCGGGATGGGGGTGACTCATCCGGTCACACCTCTCTCACACGTGTCGGCCGGCCCGCAGACCGCCGGGACCGCTCCCTCGCCGAACGCCCCGGCCCCCGGAGGGCCCGCGTTTCCTCGCACCTTCAAACCGCTGTTCCTCCCCACTGCGACCGCTTGTCGATCGCGACGTTCCTTCTATGCCGCATTCATGCCGCGTCTCCGTCGGACAGCTTCACGCCGCCCGCGACGAGTTCCGCGCGCAGCCGCGCCAGCTGCTGCTCGGTGGCCTCCGCCAGGGGCGGGCGCACGGGGCCCGCGGGGCACCCGACCATCGCCAGCGCCGCCTTGGCCATGATCGCCCCACCGGCCTGCATCATGATCCCGGAGACCACCGGGAGCAGGCCGCGGTGGATCTCCAGGGCTCCCCTGACGTCTCCCGCGCGGTGCCGCCCGATCATCTCGGCGATGTCCGCGCCCACGACGTGCCCCACGACGCTCACGCACCCGACGGCCCCGACCGAGAGCCAGGGCAGGTTCAGCGCGTCGTCGCCCGAGTAGAAGGCCAGGTCGGTGGCGAGCATGGCCTGCGAGCCGGCGAACAGGTCGGCCTTGGCGTCCTTCACCGCGACGATGCGCTCGTGCTGCGCCAGCCGGATGAGGGTCGCCACCTCGATCGGCACGCCGCTGCGGCCCGGGATGTCGTAGAGCATGACGGGCAGGCCGGTGGCGTCCGCCACCGCGGTGAAGTGCCGGTAGAGCCCCTCCTGCGGCGGCTTGCTGTAGTACGGCGTGACCACCAGCAGGCCGTGCGCCCCGGCGCGCTCGGCCGCGCGGGCCAGCTCGACGCTGTGGCGCGTGTCGTTGGTGCCCGCTCCGGCCACCACGGCGGCGCGGTCGCCGACCGCCTCCACGACGGCGCGCACGAGGCGCTCCTTCTCCTCGTCGGTGGTGGTCGGGGACTCGCCCGTCGTGCCACTCACCACGAGCCCGTCATTGCGCTGCTCGTCCACCAGGTAGGTGGCCAGGCGCTGCGCCCCCTCGTAGTCGACCGCGCCGTCCGAGGTGAACGGCGTGACCATGGCGGTCAGCATGCGGCCAAAGGGGGCGTCGGAGGTTGTCGTCGGCGCTGCCATAGACCGAACGGTACCCGGATCCGATGAACCGGTGGACCCCGCCACCCCGCTCACCCCCCGTACACCGCCAGATCTATGAGCGAATACCCCCATTTGGTGCCCCGTTTCATGCCATACACACGGATGTACCGAGCGGTGGCGGACAGGCCTCCCAGATCGTCCGTACCGCCGTCCCCGTCGGCCACCTCGGCGATCCGCCGCCACGAGGAGCCGTCCGCGGAGCCCTCGATCCGGTACCGGGCGCCGTAGGCCCGCTCCCAGCGGAGCACGACCCGGGAGATCTCCCGGGGCTCGCCGAGGTCGACGGCGATCCACTGCGGGTCCGCCCTCAGGGTGGAGGCCCAGCGGGTGCCCCGATCGCCGTCGACGGCGTTCTCCGGGCCCAGTCCCTCGGCCTCGACGCCCGAGGCGGTCACCGGGCGGCCGCGCGCCAGGTCGGGGCCCGCGGAGTCGGCCAGGTAGCGCTCGGCGGCCTGCGCGGGCGTCAGCGCCGCCGGCGAGAGCACGACCTCGTCCAGCGCGCCCCTGAAGGGGCCCATCGCCCCCGTGGGCAGGCCGATCACCTCGGGGACCCGCCCCTCCCGGCGCCCGTTCACGTACAGGGTGGTGCCCCCGGGGTCGGCGACGAGGACGACGTGGGTCCAGCGGCCGGCGGGGAGGCGGTGGCCGAAGGAGAACTCCCGGGCGCCCGAGACGACGATCTCGCCCCCGTCGAGCGCGATCGCCTCACCGAGCCGGCCGAGCAGCACGCCGCGCGTCCGGTCCTCCGGCCGCACCCACATGGAGACCGTCCAGGGCGCGCCCGCGGAGGCGGCCCCGATCAGGAACCTCCGGCCGTCGCCGAACCGGGCGGCCCCGCCGACCCGGCCGTCCACCGGCAGCAGCGGCGCGCCGGTGCCGGCTCCGGCGTCCGGGCCCGCGACCGCGGTCGCGTGCGCACCGCCCGCGCTGTCCACCGCCGTGACCAGCAGCCCGTCCCGCCACGCGGCCGCCGCGTGGGTCCCGCCGTCCGGCAGGTACGCCTCGTCGAAGTCGTAGCGGTGCTCCTGCCGGCGGGCCTGCCTCCCCCGCGGAGCGGCCCCGGGCGCGTCACCCACCGCGTCCACCCGCGCGGCGAACCCCTCGACGGACGAGAACCGGTTCCACGCCCGCTCGGCGAACTCGGCCCGGGGTCCCGCCAGCGCCTCCTCCGCCGCCTCCGGGTCCCCGAAGAACACGGACTCGGCGACCAGGGCCCGGCCGAACCGCCCGGCCTCCGGGCTCCAGGCCAGCAGGTCGCCGTCGCCCGCCCCCGTGGCCGGGAAGGCGTCGACGATGTCGTACTCGCCGGTCCGCACGCTCTCCGGCGGGCCCTCGTTCAGGACCACCGGTTCGCCGTCCAGCGGCGGGACGCGGTCGCGGACCCGCAGGACCGGCCGCTTGCCCAGCGCCTCGGCGTGCGCGGCCAGCTCTCCGGCCCCGTCCAGCCACGCGGGCTCGTCGCAGGAGTCCACCCGGCCCAGGCCGAGCAGCGGCGCCTCGAACCATCCCGCGAACGTGTCGAGCACGGCGGTCAGCTCCCGCCGTACCTCCGGATCGGCCAGGTCCGGCACGTGCTCGGCGCCGCAGCGGCGCGACGGGGTCAGCGCCGCCGCGTCCCCCAGCACGTCGAGCTCGGCCACCACGGCGACGTGGTGGCGGCGCGCGACCTCCTGGACGGCCTCGATGTCGGCGCGGCCGTAGTGCTGCGCGGGGACCGCGCCCGCGAATGCCTCGTCGTGCAACCGGAGCGCGGCGTCCCCGGAGAGCCTCAGGTAGAGGGTGTTCAGCTTCAGCCAGGACATCCGGCGGACGAGGTCCCCGATCCACTCGGTGGACCGGAACCCGGCCTGCAGGTCGAGGACGAGCATGCGCCTGCCGACCTCCGGCCGGTCCTCGACCGTGCCGTACGGCAGGCCGCCGGCGGCCCGCAACGCCTGGAGCAGGGTGCGCCCGCCGTAGAAGAGCCCGGCCGGCGAGGAGGCCCGGATCTCGACGTGGTCGCCGATCTCCATGACGTACGCCTCCGCGGCGGTGCCGTCGTCCTCGCGGACCCCGGCGGTCGCGACGGCCCGCTCGGCCCGCAGGGTCAGGAGCACGTCCCCCGCGGCGGGTCCCGCCGCCTCCGGCTCCCCGGCCTGCCCGGGCTCCCCGGCCTGCCCGGCCTGCCCGGCTTCACCGGAGCCAGGCTCCCCGGTCCCGGGGGCACCGGAGCCGGGCTCCTCCGCCGCCGGGTCACCGGTCGCCGGAGGGACCGCCGCCGGGTCACCGGCCGGGACGACCACCACCGGCACCCGGCGGCCGGTCACCTCGCGCAGGTCCGCACCGAGCCGCTCGGCGGCCTCGGCGTTCTCCGCACCGACCAGGATGCGGGAGTCCTCCGTGAGGCGGAAGGTCCCCTCCCCGGCCCTCCACCCGGTCGGCGCGGGCACCGCGACCGGGGGCGGAGCCTCACTCCCCGCCGCTCCGGCCGGTACGGCCGCCGCCGCTGCGGCGAGGGCGACCGCAGAAACGATCATTAAAGATCGCACAAAATATCCAGACACGGGGCGTAATAATATTTATGTCCGCTTTGGTGCGAAAGTCGGGTTCCCGGGTCACGGATCGGCAACGAGAAAGAGGCCGTCGATATGTGCTCGGGGGTACACACATCAACGGCCTCTACCGTTCAATCGGGGACGCTCCCAGGGGCGTTACAGGGTTCGCCAAGATATTTCCGGATCCCTTGAAAAGATCTTGGAATCGGCGCCAAAGTTGGGGCTCCAAATCGCCGTCATTACCCTGAGTTGCGCACCGAACACGACAGGATGGGACAACGCCTCACCCTTCAGGGATGGACACGTGGCAAGCTCCGATCCGGTCTACCTGCGCGTGGTCGCCGACATCCGCCGCCAGATCGTCGACGGCTCGCTGCCTCCCGGCGCCCCGATCCCCTCCAGGGCCCAGCTGACCCGCAAGTACGGCATCGGCGAGACCGCCGCCCGGCACGCGCTGCGCGTGCTCGCCGCCGAGGGCCTGATCGTCGGCCGGGTCGGATCCGGCCACTACGTCCGCGCCAGACCGGCGCTCGTCCCGCTGCACCGCTGGCGCTTCCCCGGCCGCTCCTTCCCCTTCGCCGCCGACCTGCACTCCCAGGGCGCGCACGTCACCTGGCACCGGCGCACCGAGACCGTCCCGGCCTCCCCCGACATCGCCCACCGCCTCCATCTGGGCGAGTCGGCCCCGCTCACCCGCACCCGCTACGTCTTCCGCGGTGACGGCAGGCCCGTCCAGCTCGCCACCTCCTACGAGCCGGCCCGGTCCGGCGCGAGCGCCGCCGAGGAGACCGCCAGGGACGCCGCGCCCGGGGAACCCCTCAGGGAGGGCCCGGCCAGAGAGACCGCGTTCAGGGAGGCCGCCAGGGGGGCCGCCCCGCGCGGCCTGATCCCCCGGCTGTCCGCCTCCGGCGTCAAGGTGACCGAGGTCGTCGAGCAGGTCTACACCCGCGTCCCCGAGCCCGCCGAGATCGACGCCCTCGCCCTGCCCGCCGGCGTGCACGTCCTGCACGTCGAGCGCACCCACTGGGCCGGCGACCGCCCGGTCGAGACCAGCGACATCGTCATCCCCGGCGACCGCTTCCGCCTCGTCTACTCCCACTCCCTCCTCCCCTAGACGACGCTCCCTCCCCACGCCGCCGCCCTGCGCCCTCCCGCACCGGCGCCCCGCCCCGCCCCGCCCCGCCCCGCCCCGCCCCGCCCCGAGGGACCTGCCCCTCTTCCTCCGATGGAATCCGATGGAACGTCCGGATACGGATGGTTCCGTCGGCAATGTGACCAGCGGCTGATCTCTGCTTCCACCGCCGCGCGGCCCCCTTCCGGGACAGGATTGAGGCGGCGCGGCACCCGGTACCGGGGACGCCGGCCGGCCCCCGTGCCGCGGGGGCCTTCCAGCCGTCCCCGAGCGGACACGGAGGTGCGGATGATCGCGGCGTCCCCGCTGCTGCCGGGCGATCCCGCGCAGGCGGGCGCGTACCGGCTCGAGGGCCGTCTCGGCTCGGGCGGCCAGGGGGTCGTCTACCTCGGCCGTGCCGCCGACGGGACCCCCGTGGCCGTCAAGGTGCTGCACGAGGGCGTGCTGGCCGACGAGGCGGTCCGGGCGAGGTTCGCGCGGGAGGTCACCGCCGCGGCGACCGTCGCGCCGTTCTGCGTCGCCAGGGTGCTCGACGGCGACCCTGAGGCCGCGCGGCCGTACATCGTCTCCGAGTACGTCGAGGGCCCCTCCCTGCGGCAGGCCATCGACGAGGACGGCCCCCGCTCCGGCGCGGCCCTGCACCGGCTCGCCGTGGCCACGGCGACGGCCCTGGCCGCCGTCCACGAGGCCGGGGTCGTGCACCGCGACTTCAAACCGGACAACGTGCTGCTGGGCGCCGACGGCCCCCGGGTGATCGACTTCGGGATCGCCAAGGAGCTCGGGCTGCCGACCGTGACCCGGGGCCCCCTGGGCACCCCGGCCTACATGTCGCCCGAGCAGCTGAACGGGGAGAGCGTCGGGCCTGCGAGCGACGTGTTCGCCTGGGGGTGCGTGCTGGTCTTCGCCGCCACGGGCCGCCCGCCGTTCGGGACCGACAGCCTGCCCGCGGTCCTCTACCGCATCCTGCACGGCACCCCCGAGCTCGGTGCGCTGGACGGGCCGCTGCGGGAGCTCGCCGCCGAGACGCTGCGCAAGCTCCCGCAGGAGCGGCCGTCGATGCGCGAGGTCCTCCTCCGCCTCCTCGGCCAGGTGTCCGCCGGGCCGAGGCGCGGCCGGGCCGCCGCCGGAGCGGACGGGCCGGAGCCCGCCGAGCCGCTCCCCGGGCGGGCGGCTCCCGCGCCGCCGTCCGACCGCCCACCCGCCGGGCCACCGCCCCCGGACCGGTCCCCGGCCCCGGAGCGGCCTCCGCCCCCGGACCGGCTCCCGGCCAGGCGTCCCCCCGGCGGCGACCGCGGGCGGCGCAGGCGCGCCGCACTGGCCGGCTGGGCGGCCGTGCTCGCCGCGGCGACGGCGGGCGCGGCCCTGTGGCCGGTCCTCACCTCACCTCCGGACGGCGGACACGGCGTCCGGGCGGACGGGACCGCCGCGCCGGACGCCCTGCGGACCCCCCGCCCCGTCCCGGCCGCCGATGACACGGCGCCGGGACCGGCGGGGTGGCCGGACCCGCGAGGGGCGGCGGCGCCGGGCACGCCCCCGCCCGGATCGGGCGTGCCGGGGACGGCGCCCGCCCCGGCCCCGACCGTCCCTGGCGGGGCGGGGCAGCCGCCCGGGACGGACCCGAGCGGTCCGGAGCAGTCGGCAGGGCCCTCGGAACCGGCGGCGGAGACCACCCCGCCGGAGGCGACGCCCGCGCCCTCCGCGTCGGATCCGCCGGACCCGCCCGCCGTACTGCCCGCGTCGTTCGCCGGCGTCTGGCAGGGGACGGTCCAGAACGACCCCGGATCGCAGGAGACGCTCGTGCTCTCCGTCCGCAGGAGCGGCAGGGCCGTCACCGAGCGCTATCCCGGGCAGCGGTGCACGGGAATGCTCCGGCTGACGCAGGTCGTGGACGGCATCGCCCACCTCGAGCGGGTGGCGATGCGCGGCGACTGCGTGCGCAACGGCACCGTGACCCTGGCCCAGGGCACCGGCGGGACCCTGCAGTTCTCCTACCGGGGCCGCGGGGAGAACGAGTACACCCGTGACGTCTGGTTCACCGCGACGGGGACGCTGGAACGCCGCAGGTGACCCGCCCGGGCGGGGATCCCCGGCCGGGACCCGAACCGGCCCGGGACCGAACCGGCCGGGGGCCGGGCGGCCGGTCTCGCGGGAGCACGGCCGAATGTCGGTGCGCCCTGGTAGAACCGTCGCGGGTCCCCGAGCCGGAGGTGCCGATTGCGCGTCAAGGACATGCCCCCGACCGACCAGCCCCGCGAGCGCCTGCTCTCCCTCGGGGCCACCGCTCTGGCCGACCGGGAGCTGCTCGCCCTGCTGCTCGGCTCCGGCGGCCGGGGCACCAACGCGGTCGAGCTGGCCTCGGAGCTGATCGCCCACTGCGGCGACCTGCGCGGCCTGGCCCGCTCCGACGCGCACCGCCTGATGGCGATCCGCGGCATCGGCCCGGCCAAGGCCGCCCGGGTCATCGCCGCCTTCCACCTCGTACGGCAGGCGCAGGCGGAGCCGGAGCGGCGGCGGATCACCGGCTCGGCCGACCTGGCGGCGGTGGCCGCCCCGCTCCTGCGCCACCTCGGTCACGAGCGGGTGGTGGCCGTGGTCTGCGACTCCGCGGGCGCGGTGGTCCGCCGGGCGGTCGTCAGCGAGGGCGGCAGCGACCACGCTCCGGCGCCCGTCCGCGAGATCGTCACGCTCGTGCTGACCTCCGGCGGCTCGTCCTTCGGCCTGGCCCACAACCATCCCGGCGGCTCCCTCGACCCCAGCCCCGACGACCTCGACGTCACCGCCCGCCTCCGCCGGGCCGCCGAGACCGTCGGCCTGCGCTTCCTCGACCACGTGATCGTCACCGACACCGCCTGGCGCCGCATCGCCGGGTGATCGGCCGGATGAGTGGTCGGACGGGTGGCCGGGTGAGCGGCCGCCGCACGACCGGTCGCCTGACCATCGGCGCCGGCGCCGCTCCCCGGCCGCCACCGTTCCCGGAACACGGCGGCGGCCGGGGAGGTCTGACGGTGACCGGCCGTTCCCGGAGCCGGGCACCGGCCCCCGGCGGGCGGGTGCTCCGCCCAGCCGGGGAGTTCGGGGCCTGTCACGGAGCCCGCGTCCGGCTGCGCGGCGGAGGGGCTCCGCGACAGGCGCTGGACCCGGCGGCGGGTGGGATGTGTGGGCCGCCACCGGGATCTTGACCGGTGGTCCCGTGCCCCCCTCCAAGGCCACGGGACCACCGCCCGGCCCTTCCGACGGATCCGTCGTCCGGAGGGGCCGGGAGCTCTCTCTCATCTCAGCGGGCGCTCCCCGTCAGCAGCCGGAACCACAGCTCCTCCGCCTCCTTCACCCGCACCCAGGGGGACTCGTGCACGATCACCCGACCGTCCAGCCGGTGCGTCCGCCGGACGAACGCCAACCCGCCCGCCTGGCAGAGCTCGTAGAACGTCGCCTTGCAGCAGCACGTGTGCTCCTTCACTCGGATCCGCTCGGCCCTCGGCCGCTCCGGCCGCCAGTCGATCCGCTCATGCCGCTCCTGCAACACCCCCACATGGCAGCCGTGATGCTCCTCCAGCGGCACCACGACTACCGCCACCAGGGCACCTCCTTAGTGCGACCCCCCCAACTATAAGTCAGCACGTACACACCGGTCTACCCACACGTATCTTCCGCGGCCTCCAGATGTCTGCTTTGTGCATGCATGTCCTCATTGGTCTATGGTTCGACTGTGCTGGATCGAGACGGACCCACACCAGTCTACCTGCAGATAGCGGCGCTGATCCGTGATCAGATCGAGCGCGGCGAGATCGCTCCCGGCCAACCCATGCCGAGCGAGGCCGACCTGGAGCGCGAGTACGGCGTGGCTCGGACGACCGCCCGCCGGGCCACCCGCGAACTGCGAGAGCAGGGCTTCATCTACACGATCCAGGGCGAGGGCTCCTTCGTCGGCGAGCCGGACACCCCGCGGACCCCCCGCAAGACCCCGCTCTACCAGGAGATCGCCAGCAAGGTCGCCGAGCGGATCCGCAGCGGGGAGTTCCGGCCCAACCGGGCGATCCCCAGCGAGAAGCTGCTCATGGCCCAGTACAGGGTCTCCAAGGTCACCGCGCGGAACGCCGTGGCCTTCCTCCGGGATCAGGGCTGGGTCTTCACCGTCCCCCACCGGGGCACCTATGTGAACCAGCCCGCGAAGTGGCCGACGGACGGGAAGGAATGACAGTCGAAGTGACTCCGGAGAACCCCACCGTCCCCATTCCCGGCAGAGGGCACCCGCAGAGCGTCCAGGACATCACCCGGGCCGACTGATATCAATATTCGCGCCAGATTGATATCATCGGTCCATGAAGCAACTATTGCTCCGCATCGACGACGAGCTCCATCAGCGCATCACCCGACGCGCCCAGAGGACCGGTCGCTCCATCAACGCCACCGCCAGAGAGATCCTCGCCCGCGGCGTGTCCGACGAGACGCTGGACGCCCGAGCGGAGCTTCGGGCCCGAGCCCGCCGGCTCGGCGTCCTCGCTGAGCCGCTCCAGGCTCCCCCGGTCACAGATGCCGAGCGTGAACGTGCTCTCTCCAGCGCCAAGGGCATCGGCCCCATTCTCGACGCACTCTGGGCAGAAGGCCGCTGACAGGTGCTCACCTACATCGACTCCTCCGTGCTCGCCTGCGCCTACCTACCCGACGAACCCGGACACCGTAGGGCTCAAGACCTCCTGCAGAGCCCCGAACACCTTCTCGTCACGGGCACCCTGACCGTCGTGGAGGTGACCGGCGTACTCGTCCGCGCCGCCCGTGCGCACCGGCGCCTGGAGCTGGACACGGCACTCGCCGTTCTCGCATCCGACCTGGGTGAGGACGGCCCGGTCGCCCTTCTGTCCGCTCCCCCTGACGCCGTGGAGCGGAGAGCCGTCCAGATCGTGTACGCCCACGGGTTGCGGGCCCTTGACGCGATCCATCTCGCGACCGCCGAGCTGGCCGCCGCGCCGTTGTTGGAGAGTCCGGGGGACAAGCTCGGTTTCGCCAGCCGGGACACCTCCCAGTCCGGAGCGGCCACAGCGCTCGGTTTCGCTCTGGCCTGACGATGCCCGCGGCCCTCGCGTGGTCGCGCTCCGCGGGGCTCGCAAGCGCACCGGATGCCGGGCCGTGATCGTCCGCAGACGTTGACCTTGCCGTGGCGTCAACGTTTCTACTGGGGGCATGCGGATCGGAGAACTGGCCTCCCTGGCGGGCGTGTCGACCAGGACCGTACGTCACTACCATCACCTGGGCCTGCTGCCCGAACCGGAACGGCGCGCCAACGGCTACCGCGTGTACGGCCTGCGCGCCGCGGTGACGCTGGCCAGGATCAGGCGCCTGACCGAGCTGGGCCTCGGCCTGGCCGAGGTGCGTGACGCGCTGGCCGACGACCGGGGTCGCGAGCTGCGCGAGATCCTCACCGAGCTGGACGCCGACCTGGCCCGCCAGGAGGAGGAGATCCGGCGCAGGCGCGTCCGCCTGGCCGAACTGCTCGCCCAGGACACGCTCCATCCCGACGACCCGGTCTCCGCGGAGATGGCGGATCTGCTGGGCCGCCTCCCGCGGGCGGAGACGGGCATGCTCGCCCGGGAGCGTGAGCTGCTGGCCCTGCTGGACACCACCGCCGCCTCGGAGACGCAGCGACTGCTGCTGGAGGCGGCCGGGCCTCCTGCCGCCGATCCCGAGCACCTGAGCCGGGTCGAGTGCCTGTACCGGGATCTGGACGCGCTGGCCGGTGCCGGCCTGGACGATCCACGTGTCCCCGAGCTGGCCCGGCGGCTGGCCGAGGCCGTGCCCGCGGAGATGATCCGCTCCGGCCTGCTGGACCCGGTCCTGCCTGTGGCGGACGCGGAGGCCGAGGACGGGGAGCAGGAGGCGTTCGCGCGGGCGTTCTTCGCCGACCTGCCGCCCGCCCATGCCGAGGTGATCCGCCAGGCCATCGCCCTGCTGGCGGACAGGAGCACCACATGACCCCCCGGCGGGCGCGGCGGACCGTCCTGACCGCCGCGCGCAGGCTGATCCGCCTCGAAGGGCGGACGGCGGCGAGCCTGCTGCTCTGGCCGACCGGCAGGAGGCACGGCGTGGGTGACGGCGACCGCGCCTTCGGCTACCTGCGCGGCGAGGCCCCGGCCATGCTGGCGATGCTCTCCGTCCTCGTCGCCGAGGGCGCGGCGATGGCCTTCCTCATCCCCTGGCCCGTCGTGCACCTGACCGCGCTGGCCTTGCACATCCTCCTGGTCGTGCAGGTGCTGGGGTCCGTCGCCGCCGGAGTCACCCGCCCGCACGTGCTCTCGGCCACGGAGCTGCGCGTCCGGTACGGCGCCGCCTTCGACCTGCGGATCCCGCTCCATCTGATCACAGAGGTCCGGCTGGACCGGCGTGTCCACGACGGCGGCACCGTCCGGCTGGACGGGGGCCGGGTGAACGTCATCGTCTCGTCGATGACATCGGTCACCGTCGAACTGGCCGAGCCGGTCGCCGTCACCCGCCCGCTGGGCCGTACCGGCACCGCCTCGCTCGTCCGCCTGCACGCCGACGCTCCGCAGGAACTCGTCCGCGAACTGGAGGCCCGGCTGCTGGCCGTACGGCACCGCGGTGTCCCCGTCGCGGGTGATCCGGCCTCCGATCACCCGCGAGCCCGGTGATCCGGCGGACCGGGTGAGCGGTCCGCTACGCGAAGGCGACGACGGCGTACCTTTCGTCCTCGATGGGGCGCCCCCACAGCGCGGGGTCGGGGAGCGGGTCCACCCGCAGCGTCCTCACCAGCGGCCGCAGCACCCGTACGAGCCGCTCGGCCTCGACTCCGCCCATCCACGGCAGCGGCGCGGATGCGGCCTCGTAGGACCGGGTTCCATCCGGCTCTGCGCTCGCCCATCGCCCCTCGACCAGCACCAGCCGGCCGCCGGGACGCAGCAGGCCGACCCAGCGGCGCAGCGCTTCCTCGGGGGCGGGCAGCGTCCACAGCAGGTGACGGGAGAGGACCACGTCGAAGGAGGCTCCCGCCTCCGCGGGCGGGTCGCCCGCGTCGCCCACCATCACCACGGCGTCGAACCCGGCACCAGTGAGCTTGCGCCGGGCCCGCTCGACCATCAGCGGCGCCAGGTCCACCCCGACCGGCCGGTGGCCCTGCTCTGCGAGGACCAGGGAGAGCGATCCGGTGCCGCACCCCAGGTCCAGGACGTCGGCGGGAGAGGAGGGCGTCCACGAGCGCAGCCGCTCGGCCCACGCGGCCCTGACGTGCGGGTCGAGGAGGCCGTGGTCGGCCTCCTCGTCGAAGGAATCGGCGAAGGCGTTCCAGAAGGACGCGATCGAGGCACTGGTCTCCGGCATCGGCCGATCATGTCACCCGCCACCGACAAGGACGGCGCGCGGGAAGTAATGCCTCATGGAGAAGGTACGTTCCTCCGACGGCACCGAGATCGCCTTCGACCGGCTCGGCACGGGGGCGCCGGTCGTCCTGGTCGGCGGCGCCTCCCGCGCCCGTACGGTGCTCACGCGACTGGCCGGGCTGCTGGCGGAGGAGTTCACCGTGCTGAACTACGACCGCCGGGGGCGGGGCGACAGCGGCGACACCGCGCCGTACGCGGTCGAGCGGGAGATCGAGGACATCGGCGCCGTCATCGGCGCGGCCGGCGGGCCGGCGGCGCTGTTCGGCGACTCCTCCGGCGCGGTCCTGGCCCTGCGCGCGGCGGCGGCCGGTCTGCCCGTCACCCGGCTGGCACTGTGGGAGCCGCCGTTCGTGTCCGGTCCGCAGGCAGCCGGCATGCGGTGGGAGTACACCGCCCGGCTCGCCGAACTGCTCGGCGCGGGCCGCCGGGGCGAGGCCCTGGCGCTGCTCGTGTCGGCCGCCGGCGCGCCTGACGAGATGGTCGAGACGATGCTCCGCGTGCCGATGTGGCCGGAGGTGGAGGCGCTGGCACACGCGCTCGCCCACGACGCCGCCGTCATGGACGACGGCCTGGTCCCGGCTGCTCTGGCCTCCTCGGTCAAGGTTCCGGTGCTGGTGCTGCACGGCGGCGAGACGGGGCCCTGGACCGGCGGGATGGCCCGGGCGCTCGCCGAGGCGCTGCCCGACGCCCGCTCCCTCGCCCTGCGGGGACAGGGCCATGGCGTGGACCGGGCCGTCCTCGCCCCGGTGCTGCGGGGGTTCCTGGCCGGACGCCTCGGATGAGGCCGCAGTGGTCCGGCGGCCAGGCGGCTCCGACGGGCTGACACCTGATCCGGTGACGCGGCGGATCAGAGCGAACCGGTGACCGGGCGGACCGGGCCGTCCCGCTTCCGTCCGCTGCGCCCTCATCCGCCTCCCAACCTGTTTGACGCAAAATAATTAGCTTGCTTACTATCTTGGAGCTAATAGTACGAGAAGAGGAGAAGGATATGCGTACCCTCATCCGCGACGTGCGCGTCTTCGACGGCGAGCGGACGATCCCCCGCGCCGACGTCCTGGTCGACGGCGACCTGATCGCCGCGCCCGACGGCCGCCCCGTGGACACCGAGATCGACGGCACCGGCAGGACCCTGCTGCCGGGCCTGATCGACGCCCACACCCACGTCGTCGACGGCGACCTCGCCCAGGCGCTGGCCTTCGGCGTGACCACCGAGCTGGACATGTTCTGCCTGCCGCCGAACCTCGCCCGGCAGCGCCGCCTGGCCGCCGAGCGCGACGACGTCGCCGACCTGCGCAGCCCGGGCGTGCTCGCCACCGCTCCGGGCGGGCACCCGAGCCAGATCATCGCCGCCGATCCGGCGCTGCGGGAGAGGATGGGCGACGCGGCCGGGCCGTTCGACACGATCGCGGACCCGGGCCGGGCCGAGGCGTTCGTCGAGGCGCGCCTGGCCGAGGGCAGCGACTACCTGAAGATCGTGATCGACGACGGGGGCACCGCCGGCCTGTCCCTCCCGGCTCTGGACGGCAGGACCGTGACCGCGCTCGTCGAGGCCGCGCACGCCGCCGGGCTGCGGGCCATCGCGCACGCCGTCACGGTGCGGGACGCCCTCGTCGCCCTGGACGCGGGCGTGGACGGCCTGGCCCACGTGGTCGCCGACGCCGGCCCGGACGATCCGGCGTCCGAGGAGCTGGCCGCCAGGATCGCGGCACAGGACGTGTTCGTGGTCAGCACGCTCGCCTACTTCGAGGCGGTCACCGGCGACCCCGCAGCGGTGGAACTGGTACGGGACGAGCGCATCGGCCCCCGGCTGCCGGAGCGGCTCAGGACCGCCGCCGACCGGGACCCCGGGGTCGTCCCGGTGCCCTCGGACGGCGTGCCCAACGCCGTGCACGCGGCCCGGGCGCTGCACCGCGCCGGCGTCCCGCTGCTGGCCGGCACGGACGCCAACGTCTACGCGCCGCTGCACGGGGCGAGCATGCACCGCGAACTGCTGCTGCTGACCCTGGCCGCGCTCACCCCCGCGGAGGCGCTCGCCGCCGCCACCAGCGTCCCGGCCCGGCACTTCGGGCTGGCCGACCGCGGCCGCATCGCCCCCGGCCTCCGCGCCGACCTGGTGCTGGTGGACGGCGACCCGACCCGGGACATCACCGCGACCCGGTCCGTCGCCGAGGTGTGGCGGCGGGGCGTCCGGCAGTCCCGCTGACGGCGCCGCCCGGCGCGAGCGCC